>JAESTD010000282.1 GCA_016763755.1 Mucilaginibacter sp. | reverse complement strand
GATAACTTCTTTGTATAAAATATTCAGAATAATATCCATAGACATATTTCTTAGCATTAGCAACAGTGCCGGGAAATGCATTCCTAAGGGTATTTCCGAATAGTTTTAGGCCCTTAGTTGGTTCAAAAGAGTCAGAGAATCGTTCTGATAGATCTTCTGCATTCTCCGCTTCTATAGTATTCCATCCACCTTGCGTACTTCCTATTATGGCAATTCTATCAGCATTGCTGGCGCCGTATGCGGTAACATCAACAACACTTGCCCTAACAGATGCTTCGTTATTGAATTTATCTGTCACGTCATATCCAAATCCTAAGTAATTATAATTTTCAGATGCTGGATAAAGAGGTGAATTTACTTCGTTTGTACCTTTAACGGTTACGTTAATATCTTGGGGTAGGATTGCTTCCTTATCAGGAACTGCAACTTCGTGTGACTGTTTTTTGCACGAGGTAATTATCGCGAAAGCAGCAATTACTATAAATACTTTCTTCATTAGAAATACGTGATACTGGTTTAGGTATCTACTGCCGCCAATTTACGACATTATGTTGTTAAAATTAACTTTTGGCTAAAACGAATCGAAAAAATCTGTTTGATTTAATATTTAAGCACAAACTTAAAACGGCGGTTCATCTTCCATATCATCCATGCGTGATGGACGGATGATGAAATTGTTTGGTTTATCGAAATCCTGATTTGGTGTAAGGCCGGAGAAGGCGCTGTTCATTGGCGGGAAACCATCCATATTCGTTTCCAGGTCGGTGAACTTAACGTATTTACCTACGAATTTAAGTCGCACGCGGCCGGTTTCACCGTTACGGTGCTTGGCTATAATTACCTCACCAACACCTTGGGTTGGATTGTTATCCTCGTCTACATCAAGGCCGTAATATTCTGGGCGGTAAAGGAATAATACCATATCCGCATCTTGTTCAATTGAACCTGATTCACGTAAGTCAGACAACATTGGGCGTTTAGAACCACCCGGGCGGCTCTCAACCGCACGACTTAACTGCGATAGCGCAATTACCGGTACGTTCAATTCTTTTGCCACCGTTTTTAGCGCACGCGATATACTACCGATCTCCTGCTCGCGGTTACCGCCTTTACCATCGTTTTTACCATGCATCAATTGCAGGTAGTCGATGATGATCAACTGGATATCATGCTGAGATTTTAGGCGGCGGCATTTAGCGCGAAACTCAAAAATATTTAATGATGGGGTATCGTCAATGATCAGAGGCGCTTGCTCTAAACGGCCGATCTTTGAATGCAATTGCTGCCATTCCCATTCTTCCAAAGTACCCTTACGGATCTTTTCCTGCTCAATTTCGGCTTCGCCGGATATCAAACGATTCACCAATTGTACTGATGACATCTCCAGTGAGAAAACCACAACTGGTTTATCAAAATCTACAGCAGCGTTGCGTGCGCAGCTTAGAACGAAAGCTGTTTTACCCATTGCAGGGCGTGCCGCGATAATTACCAGGTCGGATTTTTGCCAACCCGAGGTCATGCGGTCGAGTTCGGTAAAGCCGGATGCAACGCCTGTTAATCCGTCCTTTTTTTCTTTAAGCGCCTCAATATCGTTCAAGGCTTCCTTCATCAGATCGTCCATTTTACGGGAATCACGGCGCAGGTTATTTTGAGCGATCTCGAAAAGATTTTTCTCGGCTTTATCCAGCAGGTCAAAAACATCGCTGGTATCCTCGTAAGCGTTGGTAACAATATCGGTAGAAATACGAATCAATTCGCGCTGAATAAACTTTTGGATGATGATACGCGAGTGATATTCTATGTTCGCAGCCGAAGCTACACGATTGGTCAACTCAGTAATATAATATGCACCACCGATCATTTCCAGCTCGCCGGTTTGGCGCAGTTGTGCTGTAACGGTGAGGATATCTACCGGTGATGTTTTCTCAAACAAATAGGCTATTGCACTAAATATTTTCTGGTGTCTTATTTCGTAAAAAACTTCAGGTTTAAGAACGTCGATTACCGATGAAAGGGCATCTTTCTCCAACATCAGCGCACCCAAAACAGCCTCTTCCAGGTCTATTGCCTGGGGCGGCAATTTACCCAAAACACCTTGCGGAACAGGATTGCTAAAACGTGTTCTTCGCTCGCCAGTGTTGGCCTTGTAATTAGGGGTATCGTTCTCAAAAATCATAGCTAACAAAAATATACAAAATTAGTTGGTGAGTATTTACAAATCATCCACATAGTGTATTTACTTTCTAATAAAAACATTATCAGCACTATATTTTTTAAAGCCAAAAACTAACATGATATGTTTAAAACGTGTTAATTACTACATAAGTGCCTGATTTTTATAGATGTTTATAACTACATACTGATGTTAACAACTATGAATTAAGTACCACCCTCAACTGCATTAATGTACTGGTTTAATCGGTTAATATGAGTACTTTTGACGAAAAATTATTGTAAAAATGACGTATAATTCTAAACCCTCGCGCGAAAGTAATCAGTTGGTTTTTGGTATAAGGGCAGTGATAGAGGCAATTAACGCGGGTAAAGAAATTGAGTCACTTTATATACAAAGAGGCTTGGGTGGCCCATTGCTTAACGAGTTAAAAGGCGTACTCCAGCAACATAATATTATAGCGCAACAAGTGCCGGTTGAAAAGCTTAACCGTATCACCATGAAAAATCATCAGGGTGCTATTGCGTTTATTTCGCCAATTGTTTATCAAAAGGTTGAAGACATTATTCCCGAGATATTTGAAAAAGGAGAGGTGCCACTCATACTGGTATTAGACAGCATTACCGATGTGCGTAATATGGGCGCCATTGCCCGTACTGCCGAGTGTGCAGGCGTACATGCTATAGTCATGCCTGCCCGCGGTTCGGCACAGATTAACCCGGATGCCATTAAAACGTCTGCAGGTGCATTGTATAAGATACCGGTTTGCCGACATGATAATTTCCTGCAGACTGTAAAATTTTTACAAGAATCAGGTCTGCAACTTGTTTGCTGCACCGAAAAAACTACCGATTACCTTTATACACCTGATTACACTGCTCCAACAGCTATCGTCATGGGATCAGAAGAGGATGGGATCCGTAATGAGATTATCCGCATTAGTGATTATCTGGCCAAAATACCTATGTATGGCGAAATAGAATCGCTAAACGTATCGGTATCAACAGGAATTATTTTATACGAGGCGATAAGACAGCGCGGTTTTACCGCAGTTAATTAGTGAATAGTGATTAGAGGTTAGTTGCATTTTTACCTAATCTCTAATCACAAATCTCTGACCACCAATTCTAAACGTATTTCGTTCCAAACTGTTGCTTCACATCAGCAACTACTTGTTTAACGCCTTGTTCTTCAGATCGTGGACTTATCATCAATATATTGTCTGATTCTACTACTATGAAATCATGCAATCCTTTAATAATCACCAATTTACCTTCAGGAACATTCACCATGCAGTTAGATGAATCGTACATGATCACTTTATCGGCAGGGATAACGGCATTGCCTACGTAATCCTTCTCGGCCAGTTGGTAGATAGAGGCCCAGGTGCCCAGGTCGCTCCAGCCAAATTCAGACGGTAATACGTATACATTAGGCGCTTTCTCCATAATACCGTAGTCGATAGAGATATTGATACAGCGCTGGTAGACTTTGTGAACAAATGCTTTTTCCTCGTCGGTATTGTAAACAGAGCGCGCTTCGGCAAATATTTCGTGCATCTCCGGCAGGTGCTGGTTAAATGAATCGACTATAGCTTTGGCAGACCATACAAAGATCCCTGCATTCCACAAAAAGTCGCCGCTTTGCATAAAAGTTTTGGCAATCTCAAGGGTCGGCTTCTCGGTAAAAGTTTTCACTTTATGGAAGTCGTCGTTAAGCGTTTGATCAGTATATTGTATGTACCCGTAACCGGTATCGGGGCGCGATGGCTTAATACCCAGCGTTATAAGCAGATCATTTTCAGTAGCTGTTTTTAACGACTTTTCAATTGTCGAGATAAACGCAGCTTCATCCAATATCAGGTGATCTGATGGTGCTACCACAATGGCAGCATCAGGATTCATACTTTCTATCTTAAAACAACCGTATGCTACACAAGGGGCAGTATTCCGCATAACCGGCTCGGTGAGGATCTGGTTATCTGCCATGTCAGGCAGTTGGGTTTTTACCAGATCGGTGTAGTTTTCGTTAGTAACAACATATATATTTTCTTTAGGACATACTTTTAAGAAACGCTCGTAAGTATTTTGGATAAGCGCTTTGCCTGTTCCCAATATATCGATAAATTGTTTCGGGTGCGAAGTTCGGCTGATAGGCCAAAAACGGCTGCCGATGCCGCCTGCCATAATAATGGCGTAGTAGTTCTTGTTCATTATCAAGGGTAGTTATTAATTTGGCAAATGCTGGCTAAAGATGTACATTAATTTGCGATTTCAAAACAACGAAAAAACTAAATATTTTCACGTTTTTTTCACTTTTTCAATAAATGCCAAAAACGCAAAATTGTTTTCAAAAGAATAATCATTTCAGTATAATTTTTTGAATATACGGGGCGTTTATTCTTAAATTTTTGCTATTTTCAACCATATTTCCAAACGCGCAATTAAGAATGATCGAAACAAAAAAGTCGCTTTTTGATAACCTTCAAAACTTCTTCGGCTTTGACAACTTCAAAGGGGAACAAGAAGCGATAATCACCAATATTTTAGCGGGGAACGATACATTTGTGATCATGCCTACCGGTGGCGGCAAATCCATGTGTTACCAATTACCTGCGCTTATGAGCGAGGGCACAGCGATTGTGATCTCCCCGCTTATCGCACTAATGAAAAATCAGGTAGATCAACTGAGAGCTTTTGGCGGGTCTGATAGCATTGCACACTTCCTTAATTCTTCATTAACCAAATCAGATATTTTACGTGTTAAAGACGACGTACTTAGCGGTAAGACCAAATTACTCTATGTTGCCCCGGAATCTTTGACCAAGCAAGAAAACGTCGACTTTTTACGGTTGAACCATGTATCATTCGTTGCTGTTGACGAAGCACACTGTATCTCTGAGTGGGGCCACGATTTTCGCCCCGAGTATCGCAAGATACGCCAGGTGATCAGCAATATCGGCGACGATATCCCAATCATTGCCCTTACCGCTACTGCAACGCCTAAAGTACAGCAGGATATTCAAAAAAACCTGCAGATGAATAACGCCACGGTGTTTAAATCATCTTTTAACCGCTCAAACCTATTTTATGAGGTTAGGGCCAAACGTAATGTACTTAAAGAGATAGTAAAGTTTGTAAAGCAAAACCAAGGCAAATCGGGCATTATATACTGCCTTAGCCGCAAGAAAGTTGAGGAAGTTGCCGAAGCACTTAACCTGAACGGCGTGCGTGCTTTACCTTACCATGCCGGTTTAGATCCAAAGGTACGTGCCGATACGCAGGATAAATTCCTGATGGAAGACGTAGAGGTTATTGTGGCGACTATAGCTTTTGGTATGGGTATAGACAAGCCCGACGTTAGGTACGTAATCCACCATGATATGCCTAAGAGCATGGAAGGTTATTACCAAGAAACCGGCCGCGCAGGCCGCGATGGTGGCGAGGGTGTATGTGTGGCATTCTATTCTGAAAAGGATATTGATAAGCTGCAGAAGTTTATGAAAGATAAACCTGTGGCCGAACGTGAGATAGGTACTCAGATACTGAAAGAGGTTATTGACTATGCCGAGTCGTCGGTATGCCGTCGTAAACAGTTATTGCATTACTTTGGCGAAAACTTTAATGAAGCCGGTTGCAATAACATGTGCGATAACTGTTGCAGCCATAAAACGCATTTTGATGGCGAGGAGCATTTACACCGCGTTTTAAGCCTTATTAAACACATAGGCGAGAAATTTGACGATGCACACATCATCCACGTATTAATGGGTAAAGATGACGCACAGATCAAAAGCTACCAGCACGATAAACTGGAATATTTTGGATCGGGCAAGGAGCAGGGAGATAACCTTTGGAATTCGTTGCTACGACAGGCTCTGCTGAATAATTTTGTTGCTAAAGACATTGATAATTACGGTTTGCTGCATTTAACAAAAGCAGGCAATTCGTTTATAGATAATCCTTACAGCATCAGGTTCCTGCTTAACCGCGATATGGGGCCAACGGATGCCGACGACAGCGACGAAGGCCCTAAACAGGGTGGTGCCGCGCTGGATACGCAGCTTTTACAAATGTTGAAAGACCTGCGCAAAAAGATTGCTAAACAAAAAGGATTACCACCATTTGTTATCTTCCAGGATCCATCATTAGAGGAAATGTGTACGCATTATCCGATCAGCAATGATGAGATGAAACAGATCTCGGGCGTAGGTGCGGGTAAAGCCATGAAATTTGGCGCACCGTTTATAGATCTGATCAAGAAATATGTTGAGGACAACGATATCGATCGCCCTGTTGACATGGTGATCAAAAGCGCAGCTAATAAATCGGCGCTTAAGGTATTCATCATTCAGAACATTGACCGCCATTTAAACCTTGAGGATATTGCAGCCTCTAAAGGTTTAACCTACGAGGAGATATTGAAAGAGGTTGAGACAATCGTAAACTCGGGCACCGAGCTAAACCTCAACTACTACATCGACGAGATGATAGACGAGGACAAGCAAGACGAGGTTTTTGATTATTTCAAGACCGCCGAATGCGACTCGATAGACGAAGCGCTATCAGAATTAGGCTCTGACGACTACACCCGCGAAGAGGTACAGTTAATGCGTATCAAATTCATGTCGGAAGTAGGGAATTGATTTTTAGATAAAAGGCGAAAGTATAAAGGTCAAAGGCCGGAAATATAAAAGGCCTGAGTAATAAACTCAGGCCTTTTCTTGTTTACCGCGTTCCGAGTAAAACCCTTTTACCTCTCACCTTCTACCTTTTACCTTATTTAGCTATTATCATAAATTCCGTCCGTCTATTCATCGCGCGATTCTCATCCTTGGTATTCGGGGCGATAGGTTGGCCTTCACCATAACCTTTATAAACTAAACGTTCTGCTTTTACTTTTGCAGCTATAAGGTATTGGTAAACTGCATTAGCTCGTTTTTCTGATAATACCTGGTTAGCTTCTTTGTTGCCCACATTATCCGTAAAGCCTGATACTTCAATTTTGATTGTCGGGTTCACTTCCATAAAGTCAACCAGTTTTTGCAGCTCTGCTTTTGATTCGGGTTTTAGGTCGAATTTATTGGTGTCGAAGAAAATATTCTTTAAGATCACTTTATTACCTACCTCAATAGGCGACAGTAATACAGTAATGTTAAATGCCTTTTTATCCTTCAAACCAATGAGAGAGAAGTTGTCTGAGTAGAACAGATATCCCTCACGCGAAATGTTCAAACCATAATTTTTACCCGTTGGGAGAGTAGCCAGAAATTCACCTGCGTCTTCAGAACTGTAATCCTGGTAAACCGGTGAATCCTTTTGCAAGTCTACGATCTCAACAGCTGCTTCCAAAGGCGCTTTTGTGTTCTTATCCAGTACTGTGCCTTTAACGTAGGTAACCACCTTAGGTCGAATGCACTCCGGCATTTCAAAGGTGTAGATATCAAAACCACCGTACCCCTTTAAAGCGTTAGAGGCAAAGTAAGCATAACTACCGTTGGCAGTAAGTGTTAAGCCGTTTTCATCGCCTGCGGAGTTGATAGGGTAGCCCAGGTTTTCAGGCTTTTGCCATTTGCCATCTTTTCCTAAACGGCTTACGAAAAGATCTTTTGCACCTAAGCCCGGCCAGCCATTACTGCAAAAGTAAAACGTGCTATCGTCGGGATGAATGAATGGTGATTGCTCGTCGTAAGGTGTGTTAATTTCCGGTCCCATATTCTCGGCTTCGCTCCATCCTTTATCGGTGAGGTGCGATCTCCAGATATCATAGCCACCATAACCACCTTTTCGGTTGCTCACAAAGTAAAGTATGCGTCCATCGGCACTGATCGATGGTTGTGCTTCCCAACCGTTGGTGTTTAATGGCGCACCAATGCTGAAAGGTTTAGCCCAGTCGTCACCTCGTTTTTGAGAAATATAAATATCACATCGACCCAAACCGTCAGGTCGGTTACAGCCTGTAAAGAAAAGATATTTGCCATCCTGCGAAATCGATTGCGCTCCTTCGTTATACATGGGCGTATTAATGACGTTGCTGAGATAGGTCGCTTTCTGCCATTTATTATCGGCTTTATCGCTTTTGTAAAAATCTTCGTTGTTATTTATTTTACGGGTAAATATTAGTGTCGCTTCATCAGCTGTGCCAACGGGCAGGTATTCATCGTCGGCAGTGTTAATCTCCGGCCCCATATTTACCGGTTGGAACGGAACAGGGTGAGCCACCGCCTGGATGCTAAACTTACAATCGGCCAATAGTTTTTGGGCATAAGCGGTGTTCTGTGGGGTATTATTAGGGTAAGTAAGGTATTTTTCCAGGTGGTGTTGCGCTTGTTCATACATAGATCCGGGAATCTCGCAGTCGGCTATCTTAAGATAAATTCCCTTGTTAAATTCCGGATCTAAAGCCAGCACTTTTTGAAAATGATCTACCGCCGGTTTATACATACGGCGCATACGCATCACATCAGCTAATTGGGCCTGGGCCTCAATAAATTTACTATCTGCATCAACAGCCTTCTGCAACAAAGCAATAGCTTCGTCGTACATGTGCTCATCAATACTTTGATTGGCCAGCGCAAAGTTTTTTATAGCTTCCTGGTTGTTGGTGCTGTAGCGTCTGTCTTGCGCGTGAACATTAACAATAAAGAATATTAAAATAAGCAGAAAAGGGCAGAACTTTTGCATCATTAACCTATACGTTAAATGATGCCGTATGTTTCATTACACTACGGAATATTGAGGTATTTATGCGTTTGCAGCGAGATTTCCCAATGGGGGTTAGCCATTACATAATCTACTATAAGCGGGGTCATTTCCTGATGTTTTGACCACTCAGGTTGCAGATACAATTTACAATCAGGCCCAACAAGCTTAGCATGATGTTCGGCAAAAGCAAAATCAGATTTATTAAATACGATAACCTTCAACTCATTGGCTTTATCAGCCACCTGCTGCATAGGCGCCTTAAACTTTTTAGGAGAAAGACAGATCCAATCCCAGTTACCCGAAAGGGGATAGGCCCCAGATGTTTCAATAAAGGTTTTAATATTGTTTTGCTGAAGCTGGTTGGTAAGGTAATCCAGGTTATAGATCAACGGTTCGCCGCCTGTAACAACCACCGCTTTAGATGGATGCTGCATGGCATTTTTAACAATAGTATCTGCAGCGGTAAGCGGGTGCAATTCGGCATCCCAGCTTTCTTTAACATCGCACCAGTGGCAGCCCACGTCGCAACCACCAAGGCGAATAAAATACGCAGCTTTGCCGGTATTGTATCCTTCGCCCTGTATCGTATAAAACTCTTCCATTAAAGGAAGCAACGTGCCATCTTCCGGAACCTGGTGTGCCATAATTAAGGCTGCAAAGGTAAGTTTTTTGGAGGTAAAAGGCTAAGCTTAAAGGTAAAAGGTTAGATTATGAGATTTGGAAGATAATTACAAAACAACGTTGACCACTGACCTTTAACCTTTTAGCTTTCAGCTAAATTCACTATTATTACAAAAAATATTAACATGAGAAAACTATACATCCCGCTCGTTCTTATCGTGCTGCTCGGATTTAGTTCATGTGTTGATATTGAGGAGCATTACGATTTTCAGGATAACGGATCGTGTAAAGTGGTTTACGGTTTTGATATGAGCAAAGCGGTGTCCATCCTGATGAACCTCATGACCGATTCCATACGCGCTACGCCACAGTTCAGCCTTACCAAAGATACTACACTTAATTTTTACGACGCACTTCCCGATAGTTCTGCTGCAAAGTTAAGCCCGGAGGAAATAGCCATGGCCAAAAGCAGCGATCTTTCTGTGCAGATGGATCTGAATAAAAGTATTATGCGTGTAAATATGAGTCATGTTGCTAAGTCTGCTGCCGATCTGCAATATTACCTTCAGCATATTTCAACAGTATCGGTAAACACGCCACGGGCTGACCTTTTAGATCCGAAGAACGCGAACAAAAGCTCTAATGCTTTCTCAATGCAACGGTTTGTAGCAGGGCAGGATTATTATATCTACGAAGTTACACCCCATAGTTTTTCGCGGATCATCGATAAGATCAAATTCGGCAAGTTTTTACAAAAAACTAAGTCGACCATGGCTGCAGCCAAAGCGATGCTAATAGACATGCCCTATAAGGTGGTGATGAATTTTGCGCACCCGGTTAAAAAAGTCAGTAACCCAAAAGCCATTCTATCTGCTGACAGGAAGAAGATCACCCTTGTTACCAACATGGATGATGTAATGAAAGACCCGTCGGTAATGAACTTAAAGGTAGATTTTTAACTGTAATGAAGTGGTTTACAGTTCCTGGTATTACTCCGTCATCAGAGCCATTTATTAAGAAAGTTAAGGTTGGCGGCAAAAGCATGTGCATTGTTAACCACGAAGGTAAATTGTATGCAGTAGGGGCAGTCTGCCCGCATGCCGGTGCCGAACTAAGCGGCGGCTGGTGTAAAGATGGAAATATCATCTGCCCGTTTCACCGTTATGGCTACGATCTGCAAACCGGCAGAGGAAACCCCGGCCAAAACGATTTTATTGACAGCTATCCTATTGAATTGCGCGATGGACAAGTATATGTGGGTATTGAATCCTTTTGGGATAAAGTGTTTGGGAAATAAAAAAGGGTCAGCGCATGTGAGCATCTAACCCTATTACTTCTTCACGAGCTTATATTTTTTACTGATAAACTTCCTTATTAGCTGAAGCCAAAGTATTCTTTAACAAACCGATAATGGTCATCAAACCCACGCCACCTGGAACGGGTGTGATCCATGAGGCTTTTGGCGCTACATTTTCAAAATCAACATCGCCGTAAAGTTTAAAACCAGATTTGGTTATGGTTGATGTTTCGCGGTTCATACCAACGTCAACAACAACGGCGCCATCCTTAACCATAACGGCAGTGATGAAATTCTTTTTGCCGATGGCAACGATTAAAATATCAGCATCAAGTGTAAATTTCTTAATATCAGGTGTGCGGCTGTGGCAAATGGTTACCGTACAGTTACCCGGCGTAGTGTTACGGGCCATTAGGATGCTCATAGGTGAACCCACGATGTTACTGCGACCAACAACCACGCAATGCTTACCGGCAGTTTCAATACCGTATTCTTTCAACATTAAGGTGATACCATAAGGCGTAGCCGGAATGAACGATGGTAAATTACGCTGCATGCGACCCAGATTAACGGGATGGAAGCCATCCACATCTTTTTTAGGGTCGATACGTTCCGTTACTTTCTCAGGATCGATATGCTTTGGTAATGGAAGTTGTACAATGATACCATCAATATCGGCATCAGCGTTTAGCTCAACAACTTTGGCAAGCAATTCTTCTTCGGTTACGGTATCCTCATAACGCACCAGGGTTGATTTGAAGCCTACCTTTTCGCAGTTCTTCATCTTGCTGGCAACGTAAGTTTCGCTACCACCATCGTGGCCAACCAATACTGCCACCAAGTGCGGCTTGCGACCGGTGCGCTCCAGTATTTTAGCTGCCTCTACGGCAATTTCACCTTTAAGTTTTTCCGATACGTATTTTCCGTCTAAAAGCTGCATGTTATAAATTTTTAAGCCAATTTACAGGCAATGGGCCGAGATCTAATTCAACCAGACCTTCGTCCTTTCTTAGTCCAACAAAGGGTCTTCCTTTCAAAGAGAGATTAGTTCCCTGCCTTTGGTTTATCTTCTTAATAATGCTATCTATAGTCTCTTGCTTATTGATCAATAAAGAATTAACGATCTTATCTGATTCATTTTCTTCAAAATACTGTACATAGTACTTAGCAATTTTATTTTCATAAACTATCCACTCACCGTATACAAAATCTCCTAAATCAATTACATGCCTTATACCTGTTAAGGTTTAATAATCAACCTGCAGAAATTTATGCATAAGCGGCTTAATCCAGTTTCAAAACCGCCATAAACGCGCTTTGTGGTATCTCTACGTTACCTACCTGGCGCATGCGTTTTTTACCTGCTTTTTGTTTCTCTAATAGTTTGCGTTTACGCGAGATGTCACCACCGTAACATTTAGCGGTTACGTCTTTACGCATAGCTTTCACGGTTTCGCGGGCTATAATTTTAGCACCGATAGAAGCCTGTATAATGATCTCGAACTGCTGGCGCGGTAAAAGCTCTTTCAATTTCTCACAGATCTTTTTACCAAAATCGTAAGAGTTACTGCGGTGTATCAATGATGATAGCGCATCCACCGGTTCAGCATTTAGGCGGATATCCAATTTTACCAGGTCAGATTGGCGGTAACCTATCTGGTGGTAATCAAAAGACGCATAACCTTTAGAAATGGTTTTTAGCTTATCGTAGAAATCGAATACGATCTCGCCCATTGGCATCTCAAACACCAGCTCAACGCGATCAGACGTCAGATAAGATTGATTACTGATCATACCACGTTTCTGGATACATAATGACATCACCGGCCCAACGAACTCAGATTTAGTAATGATTGTAGCCTTGATATACGGCTCCTCTACAAAATCCATTTTGCTTGGATCAGGCAGGTCACTTGGGTTGTTTACCAGCAACTCTTCGCCTTTGGTAGAGTGAGCAATGTATGATACGTTGGGAACAGTGGTAATCACGGTCATGTTAAACTCGCGTTCCAAACGTTCCTGGATAATCTCCATGTGCAACATGCCCAAGAAACCGCATCGGAAACCGAAACCTAAGGCTGCAGATGATTCCGGCTCAAACACCAGCGAAGCATCATTAAGCTGCAGTTTAGCCATCGATTCGCGAAGCTCTTCGTAGTCCTCAGTATCAACCGGGTAAATACCGGCAAATACCATAGGTTTTACCTCTTCAAAACCTTGTATGCCTTCTGCACAAGGGCGATCAACATTGGTAATGGTATCACCAACTTTAACCTCTTTCGCTTCTTTGATACCTGAGATAATGTAACCTACGTCACCAGTTTTGATCACATCCTTAGCCAATTGGTTCAGCTTTAGCGTTCCTATCTCATCAGCGTTATACTGACGTTCGGTAGCCACAAACTTTACCTTATCGCCTTTGCGAATCTCGCCGTTAACCACTTTAAAATAAGCGATAATACCGCGAAAAGAGTTAAACACTGAATCGAAGATCAATGCCTGTAATGGTGCATCAGGATCGCCAACAGGGGCAGGGACGCGTTCTACAACGGCACGCAGAATATCATGCACACCCATACCGGTTTTACCCGATGCCGCAAGGATATCTTCGCGTTTGCAACCGATCAGATCTACTATCTGATCTTTAACTTCCTCAGGCATTGCACCCGGCAAGTCCATTTTATTAAGGACAGGGATAATTTCCAGATCGTTTTCTAAAGCCAGGTAAAGGTTTGATATGGTCTGCGCCTGTATACCTTGCGATGCATCTACAATAAGCAGTGCGCCTTCGCAGGCAGCTATTGATCTTGATACTTCGTATGAAAAGTCTACGTGGCCGGGCGTGTCAATTAAGTTTAAAACATATTTCTGCCCATCAAGCTCATAATCCATCTGGATAGCATGGCTTTTAATGGTTATACCGCGTTCGCGTTCAAGGGCCATATCATCAAGCAATTGGGCCTGGGCTTCGCGTTGGGTAATGGTGTTGGTATATTCTAATAACCTATCGGCAAGAGTACTTTTACCGTGGTCAATATGTGCAATAATACAAAAGTTACGGATGTGCTTCATTCAGCCGCAAAAATAACTTTTTAAGCGGATAAATCGGCATAGTTTAACGGATTTAGTAAAAGCGCTATCAGGCTCTAATCAACGCCTTTAATTGACGCTCACCTTA
This sequence comes from Mucilaginibacter sp., assembly GCA_016763755.1. Taxonomy (GTDB): domain Bacteria; phylum Bacteroidota; class Bacteroidia; order Sphingobacteriales; family Sphingobacteriaceae; genus Mucilaginibacter. Next base: position 14,474 of record JAESTD010000282.1, on the reverse strand, counting down.
ACAAATTGCGGCGTTTCCGTGACATCAATTTTCAGCTTTCCGTTCAACACGTCCGCATCCTGTTTGGTCATTTCATCTGCACCAACTTTTAAATTGTATAAAACAGCTTTTGAATTTTTACCGATATCGAGCGTGTAGTCAGCAATTCTACCTTTTTGATCCGGCACGGTTAAAACATAGATAACACTATCTTTCGCTTGATATTTATCAACCAACGGATCGGCGTTTATGGTGCCTACATATTTGTAGTTTCCCATTAACTTATTTGTTTGCAAAATATAATCCGCAGCAGGGCGGCGTTTTGGGCTCTCGGCCAGGCCGGATGTCATGTACTGACCAGGATTATTTGCCGTTGCATCAAATAGCTGATAAAAAAACAAACGATCCATACCATGCCGCATATACAGAAGCGAAGTACGCAATGTCCAATCGGCTTGGGTTAACAGTGCGCTCTTATTACCTATCGCCGGGGCATGCTGATAGCTTTCGGGATTAATATCGTAACCTGTTTCAGTTAACCAAACAGGAAGTTTAAGGCTTTTGCCCAATTGCACAAATCCGTCTGCAACCTTGCCACTTTCGGTCAACTCCGGAGCTACACCGGTACTGGCGCGCTGATGGGTAAACACACTTCCGTTATTGGCGTAGAGGTGATAATTGATCACATCGAAACAAAGATCAACGCTGCCATCGGGTTTTAAGCCGCGATTTTGTTTACACCAGGCAACCATCCGTTTTACATAGTTTACATCTGCTGTAGCAAGGCCACCCATCACCACAAGCATATTAGGGTCGGCAGTTTTTACGCCTGCATTTGCGCCAAGGGTATGTTTATGGCCATCATAAAATGCAGAAAGGTTTGCAGCGTATTCTTCAGGTGTTTGAGTAGCTTTATCGCCTTTCCACCAACGGTCGGGCTCGTTATTGCATTCGATGTATTTTATCAGGCCCAAGCCAACTTTTACTGTATTTACCACATCATTATCCCACCTTGGCCGGCTGTCCACCTTAACTAATTTAGTATCAATGTTGGCATTCGAACCGTATCGCGCCGCAAACTGAAATGCGGTATGCGCCTGATCTAAATAAGATGACGGTTTACGTCGGTCTGCATTATAATATGCCGGCACGTTCTCGTCATCACGTTCTTCGTCAGGATAAGTTTGTATCATCCAAACGGGCAAATTTTTAATATCGGCCACCACTAAAACACTATCCTGTTTACATCGCTCGTAGATCACATCATAATACCAACTGCCATTATTGGTTGGGTTATAGGTATAATCGCCAATGGTATTTTCCAGCTTGTTCCAGTTTAGGTAGTGCCTTACCGCGCTAAAGCTTTTGATGATAGACATGTTGTCCTCATAAATATGGTTACGGTCGTTAGGAGCGTTAGGGTTCTCCTCAAAATTCCATTCGTAGCCATTTATGCCAAACATATTTTTTAACGGAACTTTACCGGCTGTGTCAGCAGTTACTATCGGTTTATCAGCAATTACACTGATTGTATCCTTTACTAATTTAACAGGTTGTTCTTGTTGCGGATGGCATTTCGACAAGCTCATCGCGGCAAGAAATATGGGCGTGAGGCATTTACAGCAGAAGGATAGGGTCATGTTATGGGGATGTTAACGTGACTAAAATACGTGTTAAGAAGCAAAAAAGCCATGAACTTTTTCAAGGACATGGCTTTTATTTGTAAATGATTTGTTGACTAAAACAACATTTCGTTTGGAGGGGTAACACCTTTCAAGCGCAGGTAAGGAGTAGTTTGGCCTCTGTGATGTGTTTGATGTTCAAAAGCTTTTGCCAATAACATACCCTTGGTCGATTTCATTTTACCCATGCTTACTTCTTGTTTAAACTGGTCGTCTGTCATTCCCTGTATAGTGGTTATGGCAAAATCGTAGCTATCATTAACAGCTTTAGTAACCGCTTCCTTGGTAGGCTGAACACTTTTTTCCAGGTCATTTTTCATATCTACAGGCTTGCCGACTATGGTGCTCAGGAAAAAATAATTCGCATTAGCCAAGTGCAGCATTTGGCCGGCAAATGAGCGAACTCCCGGTGTTGGCTTAAATGCATAGCCATCCTCAGGCATAGCATCTAAATAAGCCTGAGTGTACTTTTTAGCGCGCTGCCATTCAGATACGATCTGGTCTTTGGTCATTTGCGCAAACGAGGTGCAGGCAAAGCATAGCATTACCAGCAAAAGAGATAGCTTTTTCATGATTGTTTGATTGTTAGGTTAACTTAGTTTTCAGTACTAAGATAGAAAATAGTACAAATTAAAAACTACTCATTTTTTGTACCGTAACCAAACAAATGTCTCAACTTTATCATAGCAGAAACTTCTACCGGCATGTATTCTTCCCAACCTTGCTGGTCGGCTTTAACCATCTCCAGTACACTGTCAGTCTCTACCTGCAGATTATTCTTGTTGTAGTTTTCGATGTCTTCTATCTTGTTGTTTACCAGCAGGTATTCATACAGATCTATCAAATGTGGTGGCAGCGAAAATTTCTTGCTGTTCCAGATCTCACCATCGCGCAGGGTAGGATAGATGAATAACTTTACTTCGCGACTAAACAGTGTTGCAAAGGCTTCTAAAATACCACCCGGCAGGTTTTTATAGTGACTTTCAGAAAAAATATACTCAAGATTGGGATACCCCAATACCACGCCCAGTTTTACCTTTGTGATATTGGACAGGTAGGAAACCAGTTTATAATATTGATGGAAATTTGAGATCAATACTGTTTGGCCGAGGGAGCAAAGAATATCTACCCGGTCAAGGAAATCTTTTTCATCTATTTCTGCGTTATCATCGGCGTTGCGTTCTTTTAATGCCTGCAAAGTAAGCTCTGTTATCAATGCTACTTTGTTCCGGTCAATGTCCGGCTCGGCCATAAATTTCTCAATGCCTGTGTTGATCATGTCCAGATGAACGTTGATCAACGGCCTGAAACGGCCACGCACTACAACCACGTGCTTTTTATACAATACCTCAGACGGTTGCAAATTCTTACCATCAGGCCCGAACAGTGCCGCATCTGTAAAGCCCAGCGTTACTAAGTGCAAACTCATCAAGCGGTTATCCACTTTATCAAAACCCGGCCCCTCAAAACGGATCATATCTATCTGGATCCGGTCGCGGCTTAAATCATCCATCAATGATTCGAGGAAAACCATCGGATGCTCTTTGTAATAAAAACAGGCATACATCAGGTTTACACCTAATATGCCTGCGGCCTGCTGCTGCAAGTTGTTATCGTTATCCAGCAGGTTTACATGGATGATCACGTCATGAAATTCACCGTTCGGCTCCATCTGGTAACGCAGGCCCATCCAGCCGTGGCCGTTGTTAGTTTTATGATAGTTGAGCGCAGCAAATGTAGCGGCAAAAGCAAAAAAGGTAGTGGTTTCGCCGCGCATGGCCGAGAGGCGTTCCATCACCAGGCTGTACTCGTGGTTCAGCATAGATATCAGGCGCGATTCGCTTACGTATCGTCGGGCCTGCTGCACACCGTAAATAGAATCGGAAAAGATCATGTCATAAGCCGACATGGTTTTGGCAATGGTACCAGCAGCGGCTCCTGCTTTAAAGAAGTGTGCAGCAACGTCCTGCCCGGCACCGATCTCTGCAAATGAGCCATAGATCTTAGGATCGAGGTTGATAGTAAGCGCCTTTTGCTTGGTGCTAATGTCTTTCCGGTGGATGATATTCATAGGGGATGTAGCCATGATGCAAATTTACCAAAATAAAAAAAGCCCGATATTACTACCGGGCTTTAAAAGCCAAAATTCTTATGTTATTCGCCTCGTTTTAAGCCAAACTTTTCAATTTTACTATAAAGATGGCTTCGTTGTATATCAATATCGTCAGCGGTTTTTGATACGTTCCAGTTATTTTTCTCCAGCTTAAACTTGATGTACTCGCGTTCCGCGTAATCTTTATACTCCTGAAAATTAGTGAACTGGTCATAATCTGTTTGCTGCGCAGCTGCAGTAGTTTCACCGGCCGTAGCAGTAGTAGGAGCAGATGGGTTGGCAAATGCCCTCACATCGCCATCCGTAATAATTTTATCACTCAGGATGATCAAACGTTCCACCATATTGCGCAGCTCGCGGATGTTACCAGTCCATGGCAGCTTCTTCATCTCGTCAAGCGCAGCTTCAGAGATCTTTTTGGTTGGCATACCATACTCGCTGCAGATCTCTTCCAGGAAACTTTGGGTAAGCAATGGAATATCATCTTTACGCTCAACCAATGGCGGTACGTGAATGAGGATAACGCTTAAACGGTGGTACAAGTCCATACGGAAGTTACCATCTTCAATCTCTTTTAAAAGATCTTTGTTTGTTGCTGCAACAACCCGCACGTCAACATCTATCTCTTTTTCGCCACCTACGCGGGTAATTTTACTTTCTTGTAAAGCACGCAACACCTTGGCCTGTGCGGATTGGCTCATATCGCCAATCTCATCCAAAAACAAAGTACCGCCACTTGCCGATTCAAATTTCCCTATACGCTGTTTGATGGCCGAAGTAAATGAACCTTTTTCGTGGCCAAACAATTCACTCTCTATCAGTTCTGAAGGAATAGCCGCACAATTTACCTCGATGATAGGGCCGTTTGCGCGGTTTGATTTTTCATGTAGCCAGCGCGCTACCAGCTCTTTACCGCTACCATTAGCACCGGTAACCAATACTCGGGCATCTGTTGGGCCAACACGGTCAATAGTTTCTTTGATACGCGCGATAGCCTGCGATTCACCAAGAATAGGCCGAACCTTTGATACACGGCGTTTCAAGGTCTTGGTCTCAACCACCAAACTTCCGCGGTCTAACGCGTTGCGTACAGTAATTAAAAGACGATTAAGATCCGGTGGTTTTGAAATAAAATCGAATGCACCTTTTTTGCTGGCCTCAACTGCGGTTTCAACCGTGCCATGGCCGGAGATCATGATAAATGGGAGATCAGGTTTTATGGTCAGGCCTTCGGTTAATACCTCCATGCCGTCCATACGGTTCATTTTTATATCGCACAGTACAAGGTCATAGTCGTTCTTGCGGATCTTTTCCAACCCGTCAACGCCGTTATCTACATCTTCTACCGTATAGTCCTCGTATTCAAGTATTTCTCGAAGGGTGCTACGGATAGCCCTTTCATCATCAATGATTAAAATTTTAGCCATGTGTTGTAAACTCTATTATAGGCGTAATGTTTGCGGCTAATATGAAAAATGTATAGTTTTTTAAACACTTTTAGCATAACATTCTACAAACGAAAAAGCACCGCCTTTATGGGCAGTGCTTTAATTAAATATCTCAGCCAATGATCAGGTAGTATAACCTAATATTTTAAGCACTTGTTTACTGTTTTGCTCCTCGCCAAACACCTCAAAATTAAACGTCTCATCGCGGTTACGACGAATAATCACATGCTTAGGTGATGGAAGCAAGCAGTGGTGGATACCACCGTAACCGCTTAATACTTCCTGATAAGCACCGGTATTAAAGAAGCCAAGGTATTGCACTTTACGGGTTTTTGGCATAAATACGCTGTTCATGTGCGCTTCCTGGTTGTAGTAATCCTGCCCGTCGCAGGTAATACCGCCAAGGTTAACACGCTCATATTCGCTGTCCCAATTGTTGATCGGCAACAGGATGTATTTTTGGTTCAAAGCCCACACATCAGGCAGGTTGGTAATGAATGATCCATCCAGCATTAACCATTTTTCACGATCATTCTGTTGTTTACGGCCCAATACTTTGTAAAGGATACCAGATGCTTCGGCTACGGTATATTTACCAAACTCAGTAATAATATCCGGTTCAATGGTATCATGCTCGGCGCAGATCTCTTTAATACGGCTCACGATCTCGTTAATCATGTACTCGTAATCAAAATCAAATACCAGCGAATCTTTGAAAGGCATACCACCACCAATATCCAAAGTATCCAGATGCGGATTAACTTTTTTGAATTTGCAGTAAAGCGTTACGTACTTTTCCAGTTCGTTCCAGTAGTATGGTGTATCAGAAATACCCGAGTTAATGAAGAAGTGAAGTAATTTAACCTGGAAATTGGGGTTTTTCTCGATCTTGTTGTGATAAAAATCGATCACATCTTCCATACGTACGCCTAAACGCGAGGTGTAGAATTGCGAATCCGGCTGCTCTTCTGCTGCTATACGGATACCCAGGTTACAGGGCGTATCTAATTCAACCTCGTCATCGTACAGGTTAAACTCTTCCTTATTATCCAAAACCGGGATGATGTTATGGAAACCATCATGCAGCATATCAATTATATACTGTTTGTACTGAAATGTTTTAAAACCATTACAGATCACAGTCATATCCTTGGTTAAAGCACCTTTTTTCTCCAACGCGTCAATCATCGGCATATCAAAAGCCGACGATGTTTCCAGGTGGATCTCGTTGCGCAATGCTTCTTCAACAATATGCTTAAAGTGCGAGCTTTTGGTACAGTAGCAATACTTATAGCTACCACGGTAGTTGTTTTTAATGATAGCTTGCTGAAAAAGCAGTTTTGCCTGCTGTATTTTCTTGCTTATCATGGGCAGGTAAGTGAAGCGCAGGGGAGTGCCATACGTTTCAATCATCTCCATCAAATTGAGGTCGTTAAAATATAATTCGTCCTCTATTATCTCAAAACCCTCCTGTGGGAAACCAACGCTCAGGTCAAGAAATTCCTGGTAACTCTGCATTCTCTAATATTTTTCGCAAAAATGTAATTTTTAAACGGATTATTTACCAAAATATTTGAGGCAAATATTGTCGTATTGTAATTTGTTTGTGAAGGGATTGTTAAGTGGATAGACGTTTTTTTATTGTTCGCGTTACCGAATTTGTTTCGGCATCTCATGTGTATGACAATTTGGGCGTTCCCTGCGGTCGGGCTATTCACTCATACGCCTGCAGGCCTTATGCGCAGAGCCGGTATCCGTTGCTATCCCTAACGCGATTTGTGGGAAAAACACACGCGGCACGCGTGCACCAGCATAGAACGTAAAATAAACTCAATGACAGCGAAGCAAATGACTCAATGCCCCAAAAAAGAAAGATGTACCTCAGCCATCATACACCTCGCACTGCCACCGCCGTTGGTTTCAATAGTGGTGATATCCGCATAAACCAATTTTCCATATTTTTTTAAGGAAATTTTCTGTTCAGCAGTCAGCGAATCAAACGCTGCTTTTGACATCACAATCAATGTATCATCAGCCGTATTTTTCACTTCCAACACATTTCCGGCAAAGTGGTTCATTTGGTCAAAAGTGATCTCGATAATTTCTTTACCTGCATTCTGTAAAGACTTTATAACCAATTCTTTTTCAGGTATATTGGCTATGCTATCTAAACAAATAACCGCAAAGGCGGTACCTAAAGCCATCAGTACATTGGTATGATAAATGGCCTGCCCGGTCTGGTCAAAGCATCAAAGGTTACAGCGGTGTAACCAGTATGATCGCAAAATGCTTTTAACACTTCGGCATTGGTGCGGGGAGAGAGGCATGCGTAGGCGATCTTATTTTGCCTGTCTAAAACCATACTGCCGGTGCCTTCCAAAAACTCACCTTTAAGTTCAAAACGGCTCAGGTCGATAACATGATTGGCTGCAAAATTTTCTTCCAGTTGCCTGATGATGTCCTCACGACGCTCCAGGCGGCGGTTCTCTGCTTGCATAGGGTAGAGAAAAATATCACCGTTATCATGAAAGGACACCCAGTTATTCGGGAAAATAGAATCAGGAGTATGCGGTTCAGGTGTATCGTTAAAAACGGTTACGTTCACACCGTTATCCCTTAATACCGCAACAAAGCCATCGAACTCTTCAACAGCTTTCTGCTGAACAACTTGCTGAACATCATCACGGTTTTGAAAAGCATTGCTCTCGGCTGTTTGCGCGTTGTAACCAAACGCCACCGGGCGGATCATTAATATGTTGGAAGTAGATTGACTCATTTAGTTCATTTGTTTATTGGTTCATTAGGTTTAAATAGCATGGCATACCAATAAACTATTGAACCAGTGAACCAATGATTAAATAGCTTCTCTTGTCAGCGGCATACTCATACAGTGAAAACCGCCACGGGCACGTGATAGCTCCGCCGATGGCATTAGTATCAATGTATCTTTCATCGTTTTTGGGTCGAGCTCATCGTTTTCAAGTTTTTGAAGAACAGATTTCACATTGAGCACCTTAAAACCGTTCTTTTTAAAGGCGTCAACGGTTTTGTTGTTACGATCGTAACCTAACACTACACCATCTTTAATAGCCAGCAGGTTACAACTGTCCGTCCATTGTTCGCGTGCATCAAAAGGGAACTCATTGTTACCTGAGTAGATGAATTTAACATCTTCTGTGCATCGCAAATCGTTTTTGCTTACATCGGTTAACAGATCTTCAAGGCTATCAAATGTGCGCGGTTTTTGGCCTTTGGTAAACTGTACTATCTCGGGCTTGTCTTTATCTTTTTTATCGGCAAACCAATTGATAGGCTCATGTTCAGATTGTTCCGGCTCGGTTATCGAAAGCGACTTCAGCATCACCCAGGTATTGCGTCTTACTTGCGTAAAAACGGTATCAATGTGCATATAATCCCGCTTATGCGGAATTTTTACGATGGTAACCTTACTTACCACATTGTTCGCAAATAACAATTTTATAGCCTCGTTAGCACCACTTACCGATGTACGCTCGCTGCATCCAATTATCAAATGCTGCGTACTAACCATCATTACATCGCCACCCTCAAGCGTGGTTTTAGCTTCCTGATCCTCGCCGGGGCGAAGAAAATGCTGCACGGTATCAGGAATCTCCAAGATGTTATCACGATAGCCGGCAAACAGGGGATGGTTAAAGAATATGTAACGCACCAGCAAGGTCTCGCGTGAGCGGGCTTTTTTTGCAGGTTTGTTAAGCAGCATAAAGTTGTTGATAGCGATACCTATATCCCTCGTAAAGATGAGGTTTGGAATAGGGGCAAATATCATCGTATCATCATTCAGCGAACCCGAAGTAAAAATCTTGGCCAATTCAACCGGGTCTGTATCTATCAGCTGCAGTTGCAGGCGATAAGTACAATTCTCGATAGCGCAAACCGAAGCTACCAACTTCTTACGTATATCCGGCTGATGCAGAATATCGCTCAGCAAGGTCTGTATCTCAATAACTTTATCAGAATTACGGAAACCCGCATTATCTGGTTTAAAAAAGGCACGGTCGGCGGCAGCGCTGTCTATCTCGCCAAGGCGGCCTTTTATTTTGGCAGGGTCAAGGAAATACATCAGCAATTTAATGTAATAATCGTACTCCTTGCGGCGCATGGTATCCAGGTGAACAATATCCTCAAACAGCCAGTCCTGCGCTTTTGATGGCACTACTTTACCCAATCCACTATCCGGACTGTGTACCAGCAATGCTTTAAGGTTACCAATTTCTGAAGTTACATCGAGCTTAAAATCGTTATTTACAGGCAGCATAAATGGTTATGTTCAATAACAAAGTTAGGCAATTAAGTTAAAAGAGAAAGTAACACCCAAAGTTACCAACTCATGAATGTATCTTATTTGATACAAAGCGCTGTAAAATTGCATAGCATCAGTGTTTTAGTTAATTTAGTCAATCAAACCACCTTAACTATTGACCTTCCCCATCCCACATGAACAATTACTTTATCACACAAAAGCCCTTTTCAATTCATAATCGTAAAAATTCCCGGCTAATTGATTTTGCTAATAAGGGACTTCGGTTTCTTAAAACAGGCTTGCATATTAAGCAACAGGATACCAGCGTTGATATGAATACGGTTGAGCAGCGCATCAACTATTATCACTTATTAAGTTCGGTAATTACCTTTGACATACCCGGCGATGTAGTAGAATTGGGTTGCTTTACAGGGCAGTGCGCTATTTTGTTTCAAAAAGTGATTGAACAACATACCTCAAATAAGCAACTTCATCTTTTTGATAGCTTTCATGTCCCTTTTACTTTTAAAGGCGACGTAGAGGAAGAATTGAAGCAAAATTTTAGCAGGGCAAATCTAAAACAACCTATCATACATAAAGGAAATTTCAAGGATACCTTGCCATCTCAATTACCCGACGAAATTGCTTTTGTACATATCGATTGCGGCTTTGGCGGTGATAAAATGGAGCACCGGGATGTTTTACTCCACTGTTTTGAAAGCATTTACCCACGAATGACGAAGAACGCGATATGCGTTTTAATGGATTATTATGATCCGCAGGAAAACGCGCAGGGGATAGACATAAATCCGGGTGTTAAACTGGCATTTGACATATTCTTTAAAGACAAACCCGAGCAGATCACAGCTTTGTTCGGAGAAATGTATAACCACGCTTATTTCAGAAAAAAATAAAATTTTCACCTCGATTGATAACAACTCCTATTGCAAAATAGAATGATTTTTGGCCGGTAGAGCGCTTCCCTAACTTTCGGACTAAATAATTACTTTTGCGCGATGGATTTTATTATTGAGGCTGTTGTTAAAGCCGTTAAGGATTTATACCAAACCGAAATTGATGCTGATGGCATAAACCTGCAAGAAACCCGTAAGGAGTTTGAAGGCCAGGTTACTGTGGTTACTTTTCCGTTTACCAAAGTATCGCGTAAAGGCCCTGAGCAAACCGGCAACGAGATAGGCGAGTATCTTAAAGCCAACGTTAAAGAGATCGCATCGTTTAACGTCATTAAAGGCTTTCTTAATATTTCCATAGCCGATACTTACTGGTTGGCGCAATTGAATAACACTATTCTTGCTGATGATTTTGCCGTTGTAAAACCAAACGGCAAAAAGGTAATGGTAGAGTATTCATCGCCAAATACCAATAAGCCTTTGCACTTAGGGCATATCCGTAACAACCTTTTAGGTTTCTCACTTTCAGAGATTCTGGCTGCAGCTGGCTATGATGTAATAAAGGCCAATTTGGTTAATGACAGGGGTATTCATATCTGTAAAAGTATGCTGGCCTGGCAACAATGGGGCGATAATGAAACTCCGGTTAGTTCAAGAACAAAAGGCGACCATCTTGTAGGCAAATATTACGTGCTATTTGAGAAGGAATTAAGGAAAGAATTAGACCCAATATTAAAAAAAATATATTTTGATCATGACTTCGAATCATTCTCATTAGCTCAACAGTCAAGAATTGTAGAGCACTTAAATAAAATCCAACAATTTGATTTAACGATTAAGAAATTAGCAAATCAGTTAGATTTTGGTAAAGAAGGACTTGACATAGAATCTTTTGGATTCGAATCGGAGGTTTCTTTTGAAGATGCTTTAGACGGAAACAGAACATGGAAAAGTGTAGTCGATGAGTTTGATTATAAAAATTTTGATAGTGAGGTAAAGGAAAAACATAAGGCAAAAGTTGAGAAATTCTTTAAACCCGTTTTAGACATTGAGAAAAAGATTGAAGAAGAAAAAGACGGAATCAAAGAAATAGCGAAAAGCATTACGTCATTAATGAGAAAAGCACAACAGATGCTTTTACAATGGGAACAAGGTGATCTAAATATAATCAGCCTTTGGAAAACCATGAACGGTTGGGTGTACGAAGGTTTTGCTGAAACTTACAAAGCCCTTGGTGTTAGCTTTGATAAATATTACTACGAAAGCGATACCTACCTGTTAGGTAAAGATATAGTTGAGGAAGGCCTGCAAAAGGGTGTATTCTTCAAAAAAGAAGATGGTTCTGTTTGGATAGACCTGACAGAAGATGGCTTAGATCAGAAATTGGTGCTGCGTGCTGATGGCACTTCGGTTTACATTACCCAAGATCTGGGTACGGCCCAACTAAAGTTTAATGATTACCACATGGATGAATCTATCTACGTGGTTGGTAATGAGCAGGATTATCACTTTAAAGTACTTTTCCTTATCCTCCAAAAACTGGGTAAAAGTTGGGCAAAGGGCCTGTATCACCTTTCATACGGCATGGTCGATCTTCCATCGGGAAAAATGAAATCGCGCGAGGGAACGGTAGTAGATGCAGATGACTTGATGGCGGATATGTACGATACCGCCAAAGAGCAAACTGATGCTGCTGGTAAAGTGGAAGGTTTATCCGAAGAAGAAAAAAACGCTTTGTACCATACCATTGGCATGGGAGCACTTAAATACTTCTTACTGAAAGTTGATCCTAAAAAACGTTTGCTTTTCGACCCTAACGAATCTGTAGATTTTCAGGGGCATACCGGGCCGTTCATTCAATATACACATGCCCGTATCAAATCGGTATTGGCAAAAGCAGGATACGCCGGTGTAGTTTCTACAAGTGTAAATGAATTAGATGGTGTGGAGCGCGACCTGATCGTTAATCTTACAAAATTCCCTGAGACAATAGCTGAAGCAGCTCAGAGCCATAGCCCTGCAATAATTGCTAATTACGTTTATGAGGTTGCCAAGAACTATAATAAGTTCTATCATGAAAAGTCGGTAAACCAGGCAGAAACCGAGGAATTAAAACAATTCCGTATGCAGCTATCTGCAGCTACTGCCAACGTTATCAAACGCGGCATGAAGTTGTTGGGGATTGCGGTGCCGGAGAGAATGTAAGCGGATAGAGTCAAGAGTTAAGAATCAAGAGATAAGAATCAAGAATCAAGAAAGCCTTTGCGGTGAGCAAGGGACTTTCTTGTTTTGAAGCTAAAGTCTTGATTCTTGACTCTTGGTTCTTGCATCTCTTAAAGACTATCTCCAATGCCCTCTGCGCCATACGTAACCACGGTTGCTGTGTGCCCAGTTGCCTTGTACATACACACGGTTAACGCGCGCGCGGGTGTAATATCCATTTACATATACATATCTATTTCGGCGATACATCCATTCGCCTGGAACCCAATAGGCGCCGGCATAAGGTGGGGCTGGGCGGGTATAAACTGGCTCTACGGGTTGGTCGGCTACGTAATAGTCACTTGCACATGATGACAAAAACAGCGAACCAGCTATAGCTGCCACAAATCCTAATTTTCCTAATGTTTTCATCTGTAATTTGGTTTGGATGTATGACAGATGAAAAGATAAATGGTTTAGCCGGGACAAGGGAGTCGGAAGTCTAAAGTCGGTAGTTTGGACGTTTTAAAAATCAAAGCAATTTTTTCTTCATCAACAAGTCTACCTGATTTTCAGCACCCAATTTAAATGGGTGACTACCAAACACTTCAAAACCCTTACTGCGATAAAAAGCCAAGGCTTTCACATTGTGCTCCCAAACACCCAGCCATATATGGGTTTTATTGGTCTCCATGGCTTTATCAATGGCGTATTCCATCAAATATTTGCCAACTTTTTGTCCTTGAAAAGGTTCTAATACATAGATGCGCTCAAGTTCGAGGGCGTCGGAACCTTCGGGTTCGGTTTGTGCAGTGTTGAAATTGAGTTTGAGATATCCTGCAACTTCGTTATCAACCAAGGCAAAATAGATCTCCGAATCCGGGTTATCAAGCTCTTTAATGGTATTTTCTATGGTAAAATTCTTCTTAGCGAAGGCTTCCATATGCGCGGGATCATTCTGCGCAGCAAATGCGTCAAAAAAAGTCTTGTGCCGTAGCTTGAGTAGTATTTCAGCACTTTCAATACCGATCCTTTTTAGAGTAACAGCCATTAATCAAACTGTTGTTGCAGGCGCTCAAGGCGCTCGATCATCAGGTTAAGCTTTTCCTCCTCGTTTTTATGCATTCGGGGTTTGATGTAAAACGTAGTGAACAAAAACCAGACAGCTATAATGCTATAAGTAATTATTTTAAAACTTGGGGACGCATGCTCTAATATCTCAACAAAGTACAAACCTAAACCTGCAGTAAGCAATAAGATATATAAGTAATAAAACCAACCAATCGTACGAGCACGATCTTTCTGATATTCTTTTAAGCTATCCAGGTAATCTGTGGGGTTTTGGGTCAGATCATGCTTATTAAGTAAATGGTAATGGCGCACCATAATGTAAAGATATATCGCCAACGCAACCAATATGATCAATATACCTACCGTAGTAGCCGGCGATTTAAATGCCATGAAAAACATCAAAATAAATGCTGCCACTACCGTGCCTATCATAGCCACAATACTCCAGTACAGCCGTGTAGTAAAGCTGCGGATGCCTTTTTTGACCTGTTTAACAACCTCGTCAACAGAAAGGTGCTCCTTGGGCGGCTGTGCCTGCCAAACCGACATTAAGTGATCAGAGTCTTTCATATTGATTATATAACTCTGTCAGTTTTTGTTTAATACGATGGATCTTCACTCTCAAATTCCCTTCTGATATACCCGAAACTTCTGCAATTTCCGGATACGGCACCTCATCAAGCACCAATGTTATTATAATTCTTTCCGATTCTTCAAGTTTTGAAATACACTTATACAGCAAAGCCACCTGCTCATTTTTTTCGGAAAACTCCTCGCGTTTGGTTT
>JAESTD010000281.1 GCA_016763755.1 Mucilaginibacter sp. | reverse complement strand
CATACTTAGGAAACAAACGATAAGCAAATAACAAATGGTTTTAACTTGTTTGGATTGGTAAATTTTTGTGAACATAGTTTAAATTAAAATTTGATTAGGGGGTTATATTATAATATAGATTGTTAACAATGCTTTTCTTCATTTCTTCATTATGGCGCTTAGCACTTTGGCCCGAGCCATAGATATTGGCAACATAAAAACTCAAGCTAAACAGACCCGTAAGCGCAGCCACACCGTAATTCTTTTTTTGTATACTACTTACGGTAGCATAAGCAAACACGCCATTTAATAATAAAGATGAAACAGCAGTTTGTGGATGGCCTGTATAGGCATAGCCAAGGCCAGGGAATATAGACAGTAAGCTTGCCTTTGCAGGGCTTTTATATTTAAATGCCATCGCCTTCTCTGTAAGCCTGATGTTAGATTCTGTAACGTCAGCGCGGTAAGGCAACTCGCGCAGTTTCATAAACGAAATCTTTGCAGCATTCCAATCGTACTTGCTTGCGTAGGTAAGTCCCTGTAGTGCATAAAACTTTGCTTTCTGATGATCGTCATGAGAAGCGGGCACCCCGTCGGTTGCTATTTGGTTTGCTTTATCAGCGTTACCCAATTTATAATAAATAGTGGCTAATTGATAAAGTACTTCAGGGTCACGTTTATACGTTTGGGGGCATTGGGTTTCGTATGCGTAAATAGCCTTTTCATATTCGTTTAACGCCTTAAGGCATACGAGCTCATTAATAAATATCTCAACGTTAAATGGCACGGCAAACTCGGCACGTTTAATTTCTAATATTGCCTGTTGATAGTAGCCGTTGTTGATAAGCGACCTTATGAATGCTACAGATCCACCGGCATCAGATACGGTATCGGCAAAGGCAAAGTAAGGTTGCTGACTAACATACCGCAGATTTTTAGGCGAGCTATCTTTCCCCGGAAAATCGAGGAATTTAAAACCGGAGTTGGTTTCTGTAATATCGTATCCATGCAGATCGTGCCCACAACGCATCAGCCTTTCTGAAGTAAGCATAAATGCTTCGGCAAAATCTTTCTCCTTAAATGCAGTAAGCGCAAAGTTAGAGCAGCTCGGATACATGGGGCATTCCTGCCCTCTTATCCCACTAATAAATTTTTGATAAAAACCTATGTAGTCTGAAGCGGAAGTTTCGGTATTTACGGTGTTGGATTGCGCTGCCAGGGTTAGGCTTAGCAGGCAAAGTAGAAAGGCTTCAAAAAACGAAGCCAAATATCGGTACATTTATTATGATAAAGTTTAGTCAATAGTTCAAACAGAAATAGGGTTCTGTTTATAGAGCTAAATTACAAAACATTCCGATAATTTTCTTACTGAATAAAATTTTATCCAACTTAGACATTTTACAGTGGTTTGTTTAACGTGTTTGGAACAAAAATCAATAAGCTACCGATAAGTAGATTTTCGCGAACCGTAGATCCAGTTAATACTTAACACAACAATTAGTATCACCAGTCCAAAAAACTCACGGGATTCCTCTATCCAGGGCTTTTCTGCCTTCATGGTTTGTACCATGCTTTCTGCATGGTGCTCGGTTATCCAGTCGATGACACCGGTTTTATCAAACAGCAAAAGCGCCGCGTAACCTGCGTAAACCAATATTCCCACCAAATAGGCTTTGGGATAAAACCTCTGCCTGGCAGCAAAATAGCACAGGGCCGAAGTATACAGATATATTGGCATCCAGATATACGGATCCGGATCATTATACTGCAGGGCAGCAAAAAGTATAAATAACACACAGAATACGATGTTAAACACTTTCATTACCGCAATATAAAAAACTTAGAGTATTTTCTTGCAAATGGCCACTAAGGTCTCGCCATCGTAAATAAGCAGGTTCCCGGTTTTATCCACCTTGTAAATCTCGGCGGGAGAGTTTACACCAACATATTTGTCTCCATCTTTGCGTATCTCTGATGCTGACGCTGTTATAGGCGGAGCATCGTTTAAAGTAAGTTCTTTCCCTGTAAAGGTAATCGCTTGTATATAAACTTTAGTTCCTTTACTAATTACCTCGTAAGCTATGTCTTTGCCATCTTCAGATTTTATGGCTTCATCGTGCCAGGCACCTACCAGATGGCCGGTATCAGCCTGCATCGTAATAACAGTGTTTGATTTAGCCATGGCTGCGCTATCAGCAGATGGCTTTTTCTTCTCCTCGTTACTGCAGGCAATTGCTACGATTGTTACTAAAACGGCTAAAGCGGGCTTTAATATCTTTTGCATAGGTATCATTACTGCCAAAGATATAAATTACACTCCGGTTTGATGGTGCGACCCAAACTCAGCAGGCGTTTTATTATATTCGCGTTATGAAAAGTACCCTAAACCTTTTTAAACTATTGCCCATTTGTGCCCTTATTATTTTTCAAAGCTGTAGCCAGGAAATAGGCGTTTGGAAGAATGAAAAAATAGCCAATAGCCAACGCAACGAACTTCATGAGCTTAACGATGCCGTTTTTAAGGCAGTTAGCGCAAATGACGATAAAGCTTTTGGCAACTACCTATCAAGCGCAATGCTGCAAAATAATTATGCCAACAGTTTATTTTCGCGCGTTTACGGCGCCACCAGAAAGGAAAGTTTTGTACTTGCCAATGATTTTTACGTTGTAAACAAATACCCAAATAGCGATACCATATCTATTGCAGATGGCAAAAACTCTTTCAAGTTAATATATACCGGTGATCCGCAGGAAATGTATATCGCTACCTTTCTGCCGAAAACGAAGCAGCCTAACCAGTACATGATAAGCTTCTTTTACGGCCATTACAACTACGGCTGGAAGATTAAAGACATTGATGTAGCGCCTTATACCATCAATGGCAAAACCGCTCCCGAATTATATGAGGAAGCGAAATCTGCTTACACTGCAAAAAATCTATTTGCTGCAGCTGATATGATGCAGTTAATGCAAAGTTGCTCCAGGCCTAACACGGCCTGGCAATACGATGCTGAAGCGGATATGTATGATTTTGCTGGCAAAGTAGTTGGCGAGGTGAACGCCGGCTATAAGTTTCCGATGCAATTATCTGCCATTAGTGGGTCGCCAACCATCATCAGGCTGTACAATACCACGTTTGATGAGGGCACTTTCCCTAACATCTGCTACCTCACCAAAACAAATTTAAACGACCGGGCAGCAATTGAAAGCGAAAACGCCGAGATAAGAAAAAGCATTAACAAATTTTTACCCGGCGTTGAAAAGAGCAGCAAGTACATTGTTTATTCTGCTTACAACCAAATGCCTAATCCAAATGCAGTAGTAAAACACTACGACATAAAAGTAAAAGGGCTTTAACTATTCGCTGTCTTCATTTTTGATACCTTTAAGTAAAGCATAGATAGCCATGGCGTGCCCGTGGCCCAATTCAAAATCGCTTTTAAGCCAGTTGGTAATATCTCCGGCTTTAACAACTAATTCGCCGCTTTTAGTAAATCCTTTTTCTTCGGCCATTGCCCTGAAATCGGCCGGGCCTTTTCCCGTTTTTTGTTTGATGGTATTCAAGTAAGCCTGGTATGACATAATGTTATATTTTATTGGTTTGATGAATCTTTAAATTGCAACCCCACTTTGTTCATTGCCTCTAAAACAATACGCAGGCCGTATTTACCCATGCCATGCAACTGCATAAACTGTTTTTGCGTGATGCCGGCCAGGTCATTAAGGGTATGCAAGCCTGCACCCTCAAGCGCGCGACTTGCCGGTGCTGATATTTTTGGTATGAGATGAATTTCGGACTTGCTCATTGTTCTTCAATTTAATATAACAAAAATAGTGTACAACTTAATTCAACACAGGGTGTAAAAGCGACCAACTCTATCGCCATTCGCGACCTGTTTTGTATCTTTCTGCAAAACATTAACAGATGCATAAAAAATCAGCTCTTTTATTATTGATGATATTGACGGCAGGCAAACTGTTTGCGCAAAACAATTTCGGCAAAATAGATGAATGGTTAAAAACCAACACCTCAAAAATGGGCGGCCGAGCGGTTCTGATGGTTTATAGCAAGGGCAAAGTGGTGTATACCGGGGCGGAGAATGACATGTCGCGAAGGCAGAAGATGGTTAACCGTTTTGTAGCCCGCCGTACCGGTCAAACAGCTAACAATACCGACCTCACTGCTGATAGCCGCCAGCCCGTAGCCAGTTGTAGCAAATGGTTAAGCGCCGCCCTCGTGATGACCTTTATCGACGAAGGCAAACTCAAACTAACTGACACCGTTGGCAAATATCTGCCCGCCTTGAGCAAAGCCGGAAAGGGGAACATTACACTGGCGCAATGCCTGTCGCATACCACGGCTATAAAAGCGCCACCTCTTAAGGAGAGCCTCGCCGATGTTAAAAACAATAACAGTATGGATGATGCCATTGCAGATATAGTTGCGCTGCCGATGGAAGGCACGTCAGGCAAAGTTTTCCACTATAGCAACGTGGGCTTACAGATAGCGGGTGCCATCCTCGAAAAAATTAGCGGTAAAAGTTTTGAGGAACTTTTTGCTGAGCGGATAGCAAAACCGCTGAACATGACCAGTACCGACTTTGGCCATAAAAAAGTAGCGCTGCCTGCAGGGGGTGCCATAAGTACGGCAAATGATTATTTAAAGTTTACAGTAATGATACTGAACAAAGGCCTGGCGGCTGATGGCAAACGGATCCTGAGCGAAGAAAGCGTTAAACAAATGCAAATTAACCGCCTTACACCTGATGTTAAAATTGCTTATACACCTAAAGAAGCCGGTGGCATTGGCTACGGTTTTGGCGAATGGGTGATGGATGCAGGCAACATCAGCAGCCCGGGTTTGTTTGGGAGCTATCCGGTTATAAATAATGATAAACAATATGCAGCTGTACTTATTGCCTACTACTTTAATAATGATGCTCGTGGCGAGCGGTATAAAGAATTAAATTCATTAATTGCTGACGCGGTAAAATAAAAAAGGGCAGGCAGCCAAGCGCTGCCTACCCCCTCACGTATTCAACAATCAAAATTAGCCTGCATTTGGAGTGGCTTGTTTTGCACCTCTCCTGGCTTTCATCTTTTCTATCATTTTTGCTTTCAGGTCGGTATATGTTTTTTGCTGATCTGCTGTAAACACTGCCTTAAGCTGAGTATCTGTATTCGCCAAGATGGCTTTACGCGATTCTTTTGCAGCAGCGCGGTCTGCCGGTTTGTTTACTTTTAAGCTGTCCATCTGGGTAGCCCTTTGCAACAAAATGCTGTTCACCCTGGCAGACTGGTCAGCGCTTAGTGATAACTTTTTAGTTAATACACCAGTTAAACGCTGTGCTTTTTGATCGGGCGTTTTAGCACCATGATGCCTGCCGTGGCCTTTAGCTTTCATTTCGGCTTTCAGGTTGGCGTAGGCAGTTTGCTGATCTGGTTTTAACACCGCATTTATCTGCGCATCAGTGGTAGCAAATATGGCTTTGTGTGCTTCAAAATTCACTTTACGGTCTGTTGGTTTATTAGCCTTCAGGCTGTCCACCCTTGATGCTTGTTTCAGCAGGATGGCGTTCACTTTTGCCGATTGATCAGCACTTAAATTAAGTTTCTTAGTTAAAGCGGCAGTTCTGTGTTGTGCGCGTTCATCAGGGGATTTGGGAGCTTTGGTTTGTGCGTTAGCTGCAACACTTACTCCGGCAACGAACGCTAACATTAAAAATATCTTTTTCATCTGTTTTTCTGTTTTTTTGGTGGTATGACGGAGTAAACAGGCAGATGGTTTAAAATAGTAATTGTAACAATTGATGTTACGCGAATCTACACCTGGTGGTAGATAAATGGTTTCAAACAAGCTCATCCTGACAAATGGTCACAAAAAAAGCCCGGCACTTGCGCACCGAGGCTTTCGCTCAAATTGTAAACCACAAAATCTTTATTCTTCTACGTAGCCCACCGGCTCCAGATCTTTTAATTCATCATCAGTAAACAGCCGCGAGTCTATCATAAACCGGTAGCCGGTTGGTATCTCTATAGAGAAACTTGAACCGCGCCCCTTGGTTATGGTAACCGTAAGTTGGGTGTGCTGCCAATATTCAAACTGGTCTTTACTCATCCAAAATTCACAACCGTCGATCTCGCCCAACTTCACATCGCTGCCGCCCAACCTAAACTCACCTTTTTCAAAGCACATGGGCGATGAGCCATCGCAACAGCCGCCACTTTGGTGAAACATCAGTTCACCAAACCGTAGCTTTAACTCGGCTATCAATTCTGATGCTTTAGGTGATACCAATACTCTCTTTGTCATGCTGAATTTTACTTAAATTAACCACATAAGGTACAGAGACCTTGTTGCTCAAATACAAATAGTAAGGGGGAGAAACTTTTTGAACCTCAAAATGTCAGCCTCTGTTCCCTTTGTGGCTACGCCGGGGAGCCTAAAAGAATCCCAGTTTATTTTTATTGTAAGAGATCAGCATGTTTTTTGTCTGGCGATAATGACCCAGCATCATCTTATGATTTTCGCGCCCAAAACCCGATTTTTTACAACCACCAAACGGTGCATGTGCCGGATAAGCATGGTAATTATTCACCCAAACACGACCGGCTTGTATAGCGCGCGGCACCTGGTAAACCTCGTGTGCATCGCGGGTCCAAACACCTGCACCTAAACCGTAAAGGGTGTCGTTAGCAATTTCGATAGCTTCTTCAACCGTTTTAAAGGTAGTTACACAAGCAACCGGGCCGAAGATCTCTTCCTGGAAAATGCGCATCTTGTTATGGCCTTTAAACAGAGTAGGTTGTATGTAGTAGCCGCTGCTATGCTCTCCATCAAGCTTTTTAACTTCGCCGCCAACTAATACCTCGGCACCCTCTTCACGGCCTATTTTAAGGTAAGATTGGATCTTCTCGTATTGGTCGTTTGACGCCTGTGCGCCCATCATGGTGCTGTCATCAAGCGGATCGCCCATTTTAATGGCTTTAACACGCTCAATTACGCGGGCAATAAACTTATCGTAAATACTCTCCTGTATCAAAATACGCGACGGACAGGTACATACCTCTCCTTGATTCAAAGCAAACAACACCGCACCTTCGATAGCTTTATCAAAAAACTCATCGTCGGCATCGGCAACAGATTCAAAGAAAATGTTTGGCGATTTACCACCCAGCTCCATCGTAACCGGTATCAGGTTTTCTGATGCATACTGCATGATCAGTCGGCCGGTAGTGGTTTCTCCCGTGAAAGATACCTTAGCAATGCGCGGCGATGAGGCCAGCGGTTTACCCGCCTCAGGGCCAAAACCGGTAATGATGTTTAACACGCCTGCAGGCAGGATATCGCCTATCAGCTCCATCAGTACCATAATAGAAGTTGGTGTTTGTTCGGCTGGTTTTACAACACAACAATTACCTGCAGCAAGCGCAGGAGCAATTTTCCAGGTAGCCATCAGCAGCGGGAAATTCCAAGGGATGATCTGGCCCACCACGCCAAGCGGTTCGTTCAAAACTATTGATACGGTATATTCATCGTGCTCGGAAATTCCGCCTTCTTCGGCACGGATAACACCGGCAAAGTAGCGAAAGTGATCTATCACCAGCGGCAGGTCGGCATTTTTTGTTTCGCGGATAGCTTTACCGTTGTCAATAACCTCAACGGTTGCCAAGTAATCTAAGTTAGCTTCAATGGTATCAGCTATTTTATTTAGCAGGCCGGCACGGTAAGCAGCAGATGTTTTGCCCCAGCTTTCAAAAGCGGCGTGCGCAGCATCGAGGGCAAGTTCTACATCTTCTTTGGTAGAGCGTGCAGCTTTGGTAAACACCTTGCCATCAACGGGTGATATATTATCAAAATATTCGCCCTTAACCGGCGGAACAAACTTGCCGCCAATAAAATTGTCGTACTTATCCTTAAAGGAAGGTTTTTTGTTGATACTCATTTCTTAATCGGTTTAATTGGAATTGGTGATGCTAAGGTAGCGGCGGTGGTGCAAGCTCATTTGCACAATGGTATCAATTGGTAGCACAATAATATCAATCAGTTGGTGTTGTTGTTTTTAATGGTAACAATGTCTAATTTGTATTAAATATTCAGAACCAATGAATAATGTAAGCCTGGTAAACCCTTTAGGATTGAGCAACCATAAAGAACTGCGGACACTTGTTGAAAACCGCCGGGCCTATACCATGAACCATTGCGAGCTTAACGTTTATGAAACCTACGAGCGTAGCGAGTTAGTACCGCTTACTTTTAGCGACCTGGTAATTACCAGCATGCTGCGCGGCAAAAAAGTGATGCACCTGTTTGATAAGCCCGGCTTTGATTACCTGCCCGGCGAAACCGTGATAGTACCGCCCAACATCACCATGACCATTGATTTCCCCGAGGCTACCGCGCACCAGCCATCGCAGTGTACAGCCCTCGCCATCAATCAGCAGGAAATTAACAGCACGCTAGATTATTTGAACGAGAAATTCCCGCGTGCTGATAAATACAACTGGCAATTAAACTATAACCAGTTCCATTTTTTTAACAACTACGAACTGGCGCAGCTTATCAACAAACTTATCCGCATCAGTACCGGTGACGATCTTACTAAAGATGTATTGGCAAGTTTTACTTTAAAAGAACTACTAATTCGGATCATGCAGATGCAGAACCTGCACGAGGTACGCGATAACATGCACGAGCTTTCAACCGGCAGCCGATTTGCTTACGTGTTGGAGTACATCAAATTGCACCTTACCGAGAAACTGAATATCGATGCACTAAGCCAGATGGCTTTTATGAGTAAGCCAAGTTTTTTCCGCGCCTTTAAGCATGAGTTGGGGATCTCTCCTGTTGATTATATCATTAAAGAACGCATCCAATTAGCCAAGCAATTAATGACCAATCCCTACAACAGCATTTCTGAAGCTTGCTTTAAAGCCGGCTTTAACAATCTCAATTATTTCAGTCGGGCGTTTAAGAAACTTGAGGGCATTACGCCAAGTTTTTACAAAGCGGGGTTAGGGAAGGTGTAAGCGGTAAGGTTCACCCATTTGTCATGCTGGGAACGAAGCATCTGTCCACGTTCAAAAAAGTTGTCATTTCGAACAAGCGTAGCGAGGAGAAATCTTGTTAGATAAAACAAGCGAAGAGCTTAGCATTAATAACAGGATTTCTCACTATCGTTCGAAATGACATGGATTTTTAAACAATGCAACGTTAGATTTTTCGCTTTCGCTCTGATTAACGAATTCTGCTACATTTGTCACACCCCATGAAAGATATCCCCGTTCATCAGCTTAAAGAACGCGCCAGCACCGGCCTGGAGATGTGGCGCTATGATATTGGTGACATTGGTGGCGATGATATCCCGATGGATGCGCACCGGGATGATCATTATATTTTTTTTCTGATAGAAGAGGGAGAGGCCTCTTTAATGATCGACTTTAACGAAGTGGTTTTCCGCCCGCAGATGTTATACTATGTTTTGCCGGGACAGGTTCATCATGGCATCAGCAGCGAACGGGCAGGCGGCTGGTTTATAGCAGTTGATACGATGCTGATTCCGCCCGATTGCCGCAAAGTATTTGAGGGCAGCCTGGCGCTGCAACAACCTTATTTTCTTAACGATAACCAGATGGAGCAATGCCGTAGTTTGCTTAACCTTTTGCAGCAGCGTTACGAGGATGATGATCAGATGCCGTTCAATCTTTCGGTGGTGCATTCCTTGCTGCAATCTTTTATGGGGATAGCCGCAGGGTTTTACACCTGTCCGGAAAACCCGAATGTTCAGATGTCCAGACCAATGGAAATTGTGCAACAGTTTAAACGTTTGCTGGTTGATAATATTTGTTCTGTAAAAAGTCCTTCGGCATATGCCGGGATGCTTAAGGTATCTGAAAGTTACCTTAACGAATCCTTAAAGAAAATAACGGGCTTATCTGTAAGTTACTGGATAGTAAACGAAGTTATGCTTGAGGCTAAGCGATTATTGTACTACAGCCAATTGAACGTAAAAGAAATAGCCCACAGATTAGGCTATGACGACCATACTTATTTCTCGCGCATTTTCAAAAAATCAGAGGGTATCACACCATTGTCATTTCGCGCTACTTAACGTAAATAATCCAATCATTACCGTGGGTTTGCCATTGATTCCGGCTGGTTTCGTCCGTTTCTTTGTGTCAAAACATACCCCACATGGAAACATCAACCTTTTTCAAATTCAAACAAAAAGCAGGCAACCTGCTTGAGCCACGGTTGCTGCAAACCGGCAAGGTACTGGAAGTGCGGCCGTGGACGCCCTCAACGTTAATAGAAATTGACCTGCATTTGCCCCTTACCGATATGGAGCATTGGGAGCAGGTACCTTATATAAAATTCAAGGTAGATCCACTTACCTATCGAGACTATACTCCATCAGGCTGGGACGCTGAAACACGCACCTGCACCATCTTTGTTGATGCCTTGCACAACGGCCCGGGCGCCAAATGGGCCCGTAGCTTAAATGCAAACGATACTATAAGTTACTTTAAAAAGATAGGTTTTACCCAGCACCAGCCGGATCAAACATCGGCAGTTATTGCCCTGGGTGATGAAAGTAGTGTGGGCCACTTGTTAGCCCTGCAGAAAATGGTACTGCCCCACACGCGTTTCTCAGGCGGTATCGTGATCGGTAACGATGAACATCGCAAGCAATTCAACGAATTCTTCTGGACACCGATAGAACCTGTTGAGCGCCGTGATATTTACGGCCACCACAGTTTGATGGAATGGGTACTGCAACAAAAGTATAGCCTGGAGAATACCATTTTTTACCTCACGGGTAACGACACAATGGTAGGCCAGCTGCGTAAATTACTAAAGCAGCAAGGCTATCCATCGTCGCAGATTAAGGTACAGGGCTTTTGGTCCTGATAATATAACCTACGTTAAGCAGATTATTTCTGCTTAACGTAAGTTTCTGTTATTTCATGGTTAATATTGAGGCTGTCTATCTTCTCAATGCCTTTTTGTATCAGCGTATCACCCTTAAACTGCACGGTAAAATCAAAATCTTTTCCTTCCCACTCGCGGGCATTTAGGTAAGCCAGGTGCTCAGTATATTTACCGTCCTTGTAATCATACGTACCACCCCCTGCAGTGTAGATAGCATCTTTACCCTTACCATGACTTAAGTCGTGGCGCATAAAAGCGAAATGGGTAGCATTTAGCACTTTCAGCATTTCCTGGTTAGGCACGGGATAATCTTTAACAGTATCGCCTTTGGTAACCGTAATGGCAGATACCAATTTCCAGGTGCCCACCATTGGCGAAGCGGGTTTGTCTTCAACTACTGTAGCTGTGCCGGCAGGTTTTTGGGTACATGATGCCAGTGCAATTGCAAAAAGCGGTAATAAATGGTTTACTTTCATGAGATTGAGGTTTTGTTGATTTAACCGCTAATATAAGTTGATGAGTTGCAAATACAACAATGTTAGGCAGTTAATCAAACTTCCATCTTACAAAAGCCTCTATTGCCTCATACTCAGCCAAGCCTAACTGGTTATACAAACGGGCTGTTTCCTGTGTGCGCTCTTCGGCGCGTACCCAAAATTCGCGGGCATCGTCCCCGGGGAATACAGGCACATCTTTTTGCGACTGGTGTTTAAATATCGCCATGCGCTTGCGGTAAACCTCTTGAGGTGACAGCGGTACGGCCATCTCTATCTCGTGGATCTCAAACTCATGCCATGCGCCGCGGTACAGCCATATCCAGCAATCTTTTGTCCAGCTTTCGCCGAGGTTGCGCAGTCGGGTAAAAGCTTCCAGGATGATCTCGAAACAAACTTTGTGCGTGCCATGCGGATCGGCAAAGTCACCGGCGGTAAAGATCTGGTGAGGTTTTATATCGCGCAGCAATTGCATGGTTTGCTGGATATCGTCTTCGTATGATACCTGTTTCTGGAACTTCCCGCGATCGTAGAATGGCAGATCCATAAAGTGGATACGTTTATCAGCCAAACCGGCTAAACGCGCTCCGGCAATGGCCTCTCCTTTGCGTATCAAGCCCTTAACCGTGCGGATAGGTTCGGTATCGCTTTGGTTAGGTTGCTTGGTTTTCAGGAAATCCACCATACTCTTGTACAAGTTATCCAAATACGCCGCATCCTGCGATTGGGAAAGGGCAAAGTCCATCGCAAACTCTACGTAACGTAGCATTTCATCATCCCAAACGGCTGTGTTGCCCGATGTTTGGTAGGCCACATGTACCTCGTGCCCCTGGTCGGCAAGGCGGATGAAAGTACCACCCATCGATATCACATCATCATCCGGGTGCGGCGAGAACACGATAGAGCGCTTCACCTTGGGCTCGGCACGCTCGGGGCGCTGACTGTCATCGGCACCGAATTTGCCACCGGGCCAGCCGGTAATAGTATGTTGTATATTATTGAATATGCTGATATTGATGTTATAAACCGGCCCAAACTCAGTAGCCAGTTGTGCCATGCCGTTGTTGTTATAGTCAAATTCGGTAAGTTTAAGGATAGGCTTGTTAAGCGTTTTGGCTAACCATACTACCGCTTTTTTAATGAGCACATCATCCCAAACACAATCCTTAACCAGCCATGGAAGATCAAAGCGGGTCAGATCAACCGATGCAGCCTGGTCGATAACAAACTCCACATGATCTGAAGTTTGCAGATAAGTAGCCGGTACATCAGGTGAGATAGCACCTTCAACAGCTTTCTTGATAATGGATGCTTTCTTTTCGCTCCACCCCATCAGGATAATTTCCCGTGCTTTAAAAATGGTACCAATACCCATGGTGATGGCTTTGGTTGGCACGTTCTCTTTACCACCAAAATCTTTTGAAGCATCGCGGCGGGTAAGATCATTCAGCGTAACCAAACGCGTACCTGAGTTTGGCGCCGAGCCCGGTTCATTAAAGCCAATGTGACCGGTACGGCCTATACCCAACACCTGCACATCGATACCCCCGTAGCTGTTTATCTTTTGCTCGTAAGCCAAACAGAAAGCTGCAATATCCTGCTCAGCCAGCGTACCATCGGGGATGTTCACGTTAGCCATATCAATATCCACGTGGTTAAATAATTGCTCCTTCATGAAACGCACGTAGCTTTGCTCGGCATCCGGCTGCATGGGGTAATATTCATCCAGGTTAAAGGTTACCACATTTTTAAAGCTCAGCCCTTCTTCTTTGTGCAGCCTTATTAGTTCTTTATAAACCTTAATAGGTGATACGCCGGTAGCCAGGCCTAAAACTGCTTGTTTGCCTTCGGCTTGCTTTTGTTTGATGATGGCTGCAATACGTTTAGCCACATCAAAGCTGGCCTCGCTGTCGTTATTGTAGATCTTAACCGGAACTTTCTCGTAACGGGTTTCTTCTAATAAATTGAGTAGCATTTTTGTATAGTTAATTGAGTTGATTTGGGCATAGTTATTCCATACCACATGAAACCCTGCTTTGTGGGCAGGGCTCATGGGTTGGTTATTATCTTAAATTCTGTTAATTTTTAGAATCCGCTATCGTCTAACGCGAAGGTGTTTTTGCGCTCTTTCCATTTGCCTTTTGTAAAGTCAGGGAACTCCTGTGGCGCGTTGCCTTTTTTAAGCGATTTTTCTGAAAGCGGGGTTATTACGCTCATGGTTAATGAATCATAAACATCAATTGGGGTTTGTTTGCGCTGTTTAATAGCCATTACAAAGGCATTAAACACAAACCAGTCCATGCCACCATGGCCGGCACCTTCTGCAAGGTGTTCGTTCTTTTTCCAAAGCGGGTGGTCGTATTTTTCCAGCCATGCATCAGCTTTGTCTCAAACATCTTCTTTTTCTGATTTTCCTTCAATGTAGATAGAGTTGGCAACATCCATCCAGATACCATCAGTACCCTGCACGCGGAAACCTAATGAATATGGGCGCGGCAAATGTACATCGTGACTCAGCGTTACGGTCTCTCCGTTGGCGCAATTGATCATGGTAGTGGTAACGTCGCCGTTTTTGAATTTGATCTTGGCGTTCTTGTTACCCGGCGATACTTTATCGATGTAATGGTTCAAACCAACCGATTTACTCGAGAACGACACCAGGTTGGTAAAACGGTTACCGGCGTTAATATCCAGGTAGTGCATTACCGGGCCTGCGCCGTGGGTTGGATAAATATCGCCGTCACGTTCAATATTCCATTGCGTGCGCCATTGCGATTCGCCCATGGTATTGGGGCCAAACTCGCCGCCTTTACCGTAAAAACTTTTACCATCGTTAAACAAAATACCGCGCAGGTCGTGCTGGTAGCCGCCCTCGCAGTGTACCAGTTCGCCAAAAAGGTTTTGGCGCACCATATTTAAAACGGCCATTACATCGCGGCGGTAACATACGTTCTCCAGCGTCATGTAAGGCATTTTAGTTTCTTCGTGTACTTTTAAAATATCCCAATGATCTTCAACCGAGATACCCGCAATAACCTCGCAGCCTACATATTTGCCGGCGCGCATGGCGTCAATTGCCTGCTCTTTGTGAAATTGCCACGGGGTAGCAATGATAACACCATCAATATCTTTACGGGCCAACAATTTTTTGTAAGCATCAAGGCCGCCGGTGTACTCGGTTGGGAGTTTCTTTTTTGCTTTTACAAACTGCTCGCGGCAGTATTTAAGCGAGCTTTCCTGTATGTCGCAAATGGCTACAATCTCTACATCATCGCGAAGCAAACCCTCGCTGATATGGTTACGGCCACGCAGGCCTACGCCAATGTAACCCAACTTTACCTTATCTGCATTTTTTGCAAATAACAACCCCGAGGGCAAAATGGTTAATCCTGCAATTCCTACAGCGGTGTTCTTAACAAATTCTCTGCGATCCATAATTTTCAATTTATTGATTGGTGATTTTATAATTGTTCTTTTTTAAGCCGCCTTTGGCCTGCCTACTTTATGGCCGCTGAAAGCGTAATATAAAATGATAAGGTATGAAGGGATAAGTATTACGTAAGCATGCGTAGGGTTCAGTGCATCGGCAAGGGCACCATAGCCCAAAGGCACAATAGCGCCACCCGCGATCCCCATGATCATGAGCGATGAACCAATTTTAGTAAAGCGCCCTAAACCGGCAAGCGCCATAGGCCATATTGCCGGCCAAACTAATGAATTGGCCAAACCCAGCAGCGCAACGCCTAACACCGAAACGTAGCCATGGGTGAATATGACCAGCGCTGATAACACCAAGCCTAATCCCGCAGACAGTTTCATAGCCTTCTCTTGCGACAAATACTTAGGGATACAAACAATACCCACACCATAACCTATCAGCATACAAGCCAAAGTACAAGACGTGAAGAATTTTGCCGTGCCCAGTGCGATGCCTTGTGTATTGGCGTAATTGATAATAGTATCGCCGGCTATAACTTCAACACCCACATAAAGAAACAGCGTAAGCACTCCCAGCAACAAATGCGGAAACTGAAATACGCTTGTTTTACCGGTATTGGTTGCAGCCGTAGTTTCATCTTCCTGATCGGTATCTATCTCGGGCAGGCTCGAGTTGTAAATGATAACAGCCAATATCACCAGCACCACCATGATTACGATATAAGGAACTATGACTCGCGAGGCCAAAGCATCTAATTCAAGTTTTTTTGGGTCGGCGGCCATAGTGGCAATGCGGGCTTTTAATCCATCGGCATCTTTAAGGGCGATGGCACCAAGTATAATAGGTGCCAATGCACCGGCTACTTTATTACAGATCCCCATGACGCTGATACGCTTTGCCGCACTCTCTGGCGGACCAAGGATGGTGATATACGGATTTGATGCAGTTTGTAACAACGCCAGGCCTGATCCCTGTATGAAAAGCCCTAAAAGGAACAATCCGTAAAAGCGGGTCAACGCAGCGGGGATAAATATCAATGCACCAACGGCCATCACCGCAAGCCCAACAGATATACCCTTTTTAAAACCTGTTGCATTTAAAATGCGTGCCGATGGGATTGCCAACACAAAGTATGATATGTAGAATGCGGTAGTCACGAGGTAAGCCTCGACGTTGTTAAGCTCGCAGGCGAGTTTCAAATATGGGATCAGCACTGAATTTAACCACGTAATGAACCCGAAAATAAAAAACAACATCCCGATGATGAAGATTGGACTTAGCGTTGTTCTGCTGCTTTTTGCCTGAAATGGTACTGCTTGTTCTGTCATGCTTTTTAAATTTAAATAACCTGTGGACTAAATGTTACTTCTTTAAAAAAGTCAATTAGATGGAACTCCGGTGTGTTGTTTACGATGTTGCTCCAACATAAAAAGTGTGGCTGCGGAAGGCCGTCGCCGCACTTGTAGAAATTGACTTTTGCCCGGTTTTTTTCAAAGCTTAATTGCGGATGGAACATGAATACCGCTTTTGGGATGATCAGCGTCAGCTCCCAGTAAATATCACCGCTGCTGGTGTTCTTCAGCGTGGTTTGGTGTTTTATGGTCTTTATTAAATTGGCCGGTACAAATTCGCGGTTGTATTTACCGCTGCCATATTGCACCCGGCCTGTGCCCATACAATTAAACTCGAGGTTGTAGTAATTGTTATCGCCATTAAAAGCGATAAAGAACTCTACGCAACTATCCTCATAAACCGGATCGTTAAAATTAACATATTCGGCCTTAATTGCAGCTTCTGTTACAAAATATTTAAGAAAAATATCACTATTGTTATAAGAAATGCAAAAATTAACCTTCGGAATCCCCCCTTCGGTATGCCATGGCGCAAATTTTACTTCATTTACCGGAAAAATATCCAGCAAAGCTGATATTTCATCGATATTTTGAACACCGCTGGCAGCATTAAGGTATGGTATGTTTAATTCTGCAGGCATTTCTTAGTATTGTGCAGTTTTATAGCTGGCAATTTCGTTTAAAATGGTCGCGTTCATGGCTTCGGCATTTTCATCCAGCATTTTTAAAAGCTGAAACTGTGCGCGGGCACGCTGAAGGTTGTGACCCTCAAACTTGGTTTTTAAGTACACATCGCCGTTTATATGATCGGTAAGGAAACGAACACCTTGCATGTATGGCAACAGCAAGGCGCCTTTCATTAACGAGTTAACTTCGGCGTCGGTTAAAAACTTCGATGCTTCCTGCAGGTAACCATGTACGTAGGCATCAAACAAAGGCATATTCAGTTGGATCTTGCTCAGATCGGCCTCATCCTCGGTTGAGGTATTGATGATGGTTCGGATAGCATCGCCAAAATCATAGGCTACGTAGCCATCCATTACGGTCTCCAGGTCTATCACGCATTGGGCCTCGTCGTTCTTGTCCAACAGTACGTTGTTAAATTTTGTATCGTTGTGGATAACGCGCTTTGGCAAAGTGGCCAACTGCTGATGTTGCTGAAAATATTGCATGGATTCGGCATATTGCCTTACCACTTCTAATTCATTTCGTACCGATGAAACCCGACCAGCGGCATCTTTAGCTATTGCCTCGTTCAATTGTTTTAAACGGTGCTGGATGTTATGAAAATCGGGGATCACCTCAAACATCTCCCCTGCCGGGATATCAGACAGCATAGCCTGGAACTTACCGAATGCCTTACCACCCTCAAAAGCTTGTTTTGGTAACTCCACCAAATCGTAGCTTTTGGTATTGCCTAAAAAGTAAAACATGCGCCAATAGTTGCCAAAACTATCGTTGTAAAAGTATTGGCCGTTATTAGTTGGGATAAGCGTCATTACCTCTGTTAGCGGATCGCCACCGTGGCTGAGTACCTTACCCTTT
>JAESTD010000280.1 GCA_016763755.1 Mucilaginibacter sp. | reverse complement strand
TATTTATTTGGTTGTTTAATCTTGAAATGCCTATTTTAACGGAAAAATATTCCAACGCGTTGCATGGCTTTTTACATGTTTTAGAAAAAAAATTTATTAATGCTTAATTCCCTCGACAGCACCGACATTCGCATTTTGCAGCTTTTGCAGGAAAATGCGCGCCTTACCAATAAAGAAATTGGCGAAAGGCTTAATAAAACACCTACGCCAATTTATGAGCGTATTAAAAAATTGCAGGAGCAGGGATATATAAAAGGCTACGTGGCCATCCTCGACCACAAAAAAATTGACCGCGGACTAATGGCCTTTACCCAGGTGCAATTGCGTGATCACTCGGCAGAAAACCTTAACCATTTTGTTGAAGAGATCATAGCCCTTGAGGAAGTGCTGGAATGCTACCAAATGTCGGGCGGGTTTGATTTCTTTTTGCGCGTGGCAGTTAAGGATCTTGATACTTACCACGATTTCCTGATGAAGAAACTTTTTAACGTAGTGCCATTGGGATCAGTACAAAGTACGTTTGTATTGAAGGAAGCTAAACGGGAAACCAGTTTCCCTATTACCATGCCGAAAGGGAAGTGAAATTAAAAGCGTCTTTGCGAGGTACGAAGCAATCTCTTTAGGACAAGCGGCTCTATAAGTAGGGGATTGCTTCGTACCTAGCAAAGACGCGAGTGCGAGAATGCGAAAAGATCCGTGGGGTATTGAGTTTCCTGAATCAGAACGCCTGGTTCACCAACTTCGCAGGTGCATCCAACCTTGTGCTTTTACGCTTTCCATTTACCGTCATGTGTACAATGTTTAATTGGTCATCATATAAACTCTGTAACAGCGTTACTTGCGCTTCAATACTTTTTGGTTGCGCTGTTTTGCCCGATTCAAGATAAACATTCACCGCTTCGCGATTAATTTCAAAACCAAGATAGTTAAGGGGCAACGCAGCCGCATTAGATTTTAATTGCAGGTGTGCGTTAATATAATTCTTCACTAATACGTCCATGGCCTTGTGCATGTCCTCACGACTAAGATCGGTTTTGGTATGGAATTGTTTCTCCAGGGCCAGTTCAAAATCGTCTGTAAAAATGGTGCAAATCACTTCCATCTGCTTGTCGGTGCTGTTAAAGCTGATATCACTGGTGCTTACATGCAAAGGGTGAAAGTCAGCTTTAATGGGCGTTTTGCCAAAAAGCGGGCTGAAAACTATGTAACAATATAATAGAGATTTGCCTAAAAAAGAGGTCATAACAAGGGTGAAGTTCATTTGTAGCTAAAGGCTGTTAAATTTACGGTTTCATTCAAAATTTATTATGTCTGATATTGGTTTTTATTTCGGGCTGGGATGGAAACACATTATCAGTACCGATGCTTTAGACCATCAGCTGTTTATACTGGCACTGGCATCGGTTTACACATTTAATAATATAAAACAGGTACTGATACTGGTTACTGCCTTTACCATTGGTCACTCGCTCACCTTGGCATTAAGTGTTTTAGATGTGATAAGGTTCTCAAGCAAGTGGGTGGAGTTTTTGATTCCATGTACAATATTCCTCACGGCCATTAACAATTTATGGCGCGTAAACAAAAAGGATGGCAGCGTTAATATTAATTACTGGCTGGCTTTGCTGTTTGGGCTGATACACGGGATGGGCTTCGCCAACAGTATCCGTATTATGCTTGCCAAAGATCAGGGCATTGGCTGGGGACTGTTAGGTTTTAATCTGGGCCTCGAGGCAGGGCAAATAGTGGTAGTAGCTATTATACTTATCCTGGCCGCGCTATTCATTAATATATTAAGAGTATCACGCCGCGATTGGGTGTTTTTCATCTCAGCGGGTGTATTTGCATTATCGGTACAAATGGCGCTTGAAAGGTTGCCATTTTAGTTTAAATTTGATTTTTTAATCCACATACAAAACATGAAGCGAATATTTACCAGCTTTCTACTTACGGCGAGTATAACCGGTGCAGCAATTGCGCAGGATATACAAAACAATCCCGGCAGTAACCACGGTAACAAGTTTGAGCAGTTAGGTACTATCCTGAGTACGCCTAACGAGCAACGTACCGCAAGTGGCGCTCCCGGCGCTAAATACTGGCAACAACGGGCCGACTACAACATTAAGTGCGAGCTTGATGAGAAAAACCTTAAGCTTACCGGCACCGAAACCGTTACTTATTTTAATAACTCTCCGGATCCGTTAACATATATCTGGTTACAGCTTGATGAGAATGAGCATAGCAGCTTGCGCAACAGTGGCTATGAAAGCAGCACCACTATGCCAAAGGCAGGCACAACTCAAGGTGTTGATAAAACCGAGGTACGTGCCGGCGACTATGACAACGGCCTGGGCGATGTAATTACGCGCCTGGTTGATGCTACCGGTAAAAAACTGAACTACACCATCAACAAAACCATGATGCGTGTTGATCTGCCTGCCCCGTTAAAACCGGGTGCTCAGTTTGTATTTACGGTTGATTGGAACTATAAAATATCTGATCGTATGACCGTTGGTGGTCGTGGGGGGTATGAGTTTTTCCCTGAGGATGGTAACTACTTGTTTACTATGGCACAGTGGTACCCACGCCTTTGCGTATACAGCGATTTCCAGGGATGGCAAAACCATCAGTTTACCGGTCGCGGCGAGTTTGCTTTAACCTTTGGTAACTTCCACGTACAAATGACTGTTCCTGCCGATCACATTATTGGTGGTACAGGTGAGTGTATCAATTATTCGGCAGTATTGAGCCCTGCAAGGTTAGCCCGCTACAATAAAGCAAAAACATCTGCAACCCCGGTTGAGGTAGTAACCTTAGCTGAAGCAAAAGCAGCTGAGAAAGCGCCATCTGCCGCGAAAAAAACCTGGGTTTTCCAGGCTAATAACGTTCGTGATTTTGCCTGGGGATCATCACGTAAGTTTGTTTGGGATGCCATGGGTGTAAAAGTTGGCGGCCACAATACCATGGCCATGAGCTATTATGGTAAAGAGGCTTATAACCTGTATAGCAAATACTCAACCCGTTTGGTAGCGCACACTATTAAAACATACTCTGATTTCTCTATCCCATATCCGTATCCCGTAGCGCAATCTGTTGAGGCATCAAACGGTATGGAGTACCCGATGATATGCTTTAACTACGGTCGTACCGAAAAAGACGGAACTTACAGTGAAAGCACCAAGAACGGTATGATAGGTGTGATCATTCACGAGGTAGGTCATAACTTCTTCCCGATGATCGTTAACAGCGACGAGCGCCAGTGGACCTGGATGGATGAGGGCCTAAACTCCTTTGTTGAGTATCTGACCGAAGAGCTTTGGGATAACAAGTTCCCGAGCAAAAAGGGCGCTGCTTATACCATAGTAGATTACATGAAACTACCTAAGGACGAACTGGAGCCGGTAATGACCAACTCTGAGAACATTGTTAGGTTTGGTCCTAACGCGTATTCAAAGCCTGCCACTGCGTTGAATATTCTGCGCGAAACCATCATGGGCCGTAAGCTATTTGATTATGCCTTTAAAGAATACGCGCGCCGTTGGGCATTTAAACACCCAACACCTGCGGATCTGTTCCGTACCATGGAAGATGCCAGCGGTGAGGATCTGGACTGGTTTTGGAGAGGTTGGTTCTATGGTACCGATCCGGTAGACATCTCTCTGGATTCAGTTAAATATGCCAAAGCTGATTTTGACGCTAAATTGCCTGCAATGAAGCAGCGTGGCGCGCCAAAAGTTACACCACCGGCTGTTAATGAGTTTGAGGATATCTCAAAAGTGCGTAACCGTACAAGCAAGACAATCAAATTTCAAACTGATCTTGATACCGCTACACATGATTTTTACTGGAAGTACGACCGTGGTTTAGTGAAAGTTGATACCGCAAAATTTGAGCAAATGGTAAAAGCACAGCCTGCACCAGATGCTTTTGTAGAAAACTTGAATGATGCTGATAAAGCTAAATACGAGAATAAATATTTCTACGAATTAAATTTTGGTAACAAAGGCGGTTTGGTAATGCCTGTTATTATTGAGTTTACTTACAAGGATGGCACCAAATGGGTTGATCGCATCCCGGTACAGATCTGGAGACATAATGAGAAACATGCCTCTAAATTCTATATCCTGGATAAAGAAGTAGCCTCAATAAAACTTGACCCGATGCGCGAAACCGCCGACATTGACGAAAGTAACAACTATTGGGGCAAGGCACCTGAGAAATCGAAGTTCCAGTTGTTTAAACAGAAACAAGGCGGCCCTGTTCGCGGGCAGTCAAGCGGGTTAAATCCGATGCAAGTTTCGGCCTCTAAATAATCAGATTTTTTTGCAAAAGCCGCGCTTGTTAAGCGCGGCTTTTGCGTTTTAGGTGGTTTGTTAACATTTACTTTATGTCTTATTAGAGTATAATAGTCTGATTATTAAATACTTAAATATATTCTCTAATTAAATTCTAATCTCGTTCTAATAAGCAGTTAACAAAGGCGTAATCTAATTGGGGGATTTTTGGGGCTAAATAACATACCCCAAGATGAAGAAATTTTACCTGATCATTGTTACCCTGTTCTTGGCAGCAGTGGCTAACGCGCAGATCACTACCTCTACCATTAGCGGTAAAGTGGTTGACCAACGCGGCCAATCTATGCCTGGTGTTACGGTATCTGTTTTAAATAACAGCACCGGTACCCGTTACGGCTCGCAAACAAATGCGGATGGCCGTTACACTATTCCGAATATTAACCCGGGTGGCCCTTACACTATTACAGCTACATTTGTAGGCTCTAAAAAAGATGAGCGTACCGATGTAACTCTGTCGCTTGGTAACGCTACTTACAACTTTCAATTAGCAGACGAAACCACAGCGCTTAAAGAAGTACGTGTAGTTGCCGGCGCATCAAAAACAGGTGCCAGCACACGTATCAATCAAAACCAGATCCGCAATATGCCTACTATTAACCGTAGCTTGCAGGATCTTACCCGTACAACCCCTCAAAGCAATAACAACTCGTTCCAGGGTACCAACTACCGTTACAACAACGTAACACTTGATGGTGCCATCAATAACGATGCAATTGGTTTTAGCCCATCATTAGGTGGTCAAAACAATGCATCGGGCCAGGTAGGTAGCAGTACACGTACCAGCCCGGTATCGTTAGATGCAATTCAGGACATACAGGTATTGGTTGCTCCTTACGATATCAAAATCGGTAACGTATTGGGTGGTAGTATCAACGCAGTAACCCGCAGCGGTACAAACGATTTTACCGGTTCCATTTATGGTTTCGGTCGTGGTGCTTTCTTAGTAGGTCCAAACAATGCTGCAGCAGCAGCCGGTGGCGATGGCTCTAAATTACCAAGCACTTTCCATGATTACCAAACAGGTGTCCGTTTAGGTTTCCCTATCATCAAAAACAAATTGTTCTTCTTTACTAACGAGGAGATCGCCCGCCGCCAGGATCCTGTTATCCGTGGTGCTGATGGAACAGGTTCAACCCAGATCTTATCATTGGCTGATGCACAAGCTATTACAGCTAAATTTGCAGCAGCAGGTTTTGATGCAGGTACTTACCAAAACACCAGCATCTTCTCAAACTCAAACAAATTCTTTAACCGTTTAGACTGGAACATCAACGATTACAACCAGTTAACTATCCGTAATAATACCATCAGCTCAACTGCTACTAACCTTGAACGCGATCAGCAGAACTTCCGTTTCGGTGGCATAGATTATACATCGCATAACAACTCAACATCAACAGTTGCTGAGTTAAAGTCAAGATTGTCAAATACAGTTAACAACAGTTTGGTATTAGGTTATTCGGCCGTACACGATTACCGCGACCCTAAATCAAACCCGGCTTTGCCACAAATTGAAATAGGTGGTAAAACTCCTGGTACTACCATATTTGTTGGTACCGACCGCGAGGCTGCCATATTTGATATGCACCAAAAAACTGCTGAGTTTACCGATAACCTTACCTGGACAAAAGGTAAACACAACTTTACCTTCGGTACACACAACGAGTTTTATAACATCACTTATAACTTTGTTAACGCATGGAACGGCCGTGATGCTTTCAAAAGCGTTGCTGATTTCTTAGCTGATAATCCATCACGTATCCGTGCAAACTACAATTACACCAATAACACCCGTGATTATATCTTATCGCACCCATCGGCAGAGTTTAAAGTTAACCTGTTAAGCTTATATGGCCAGGATGAGATACAAGTGAGCGACAACTTTAAAGTAACCGCTGCTTTACGTGTTGATTATGCTGATGTGCCTAACAAACAACCATTAAGCGATAAAACAACTAACGCTCCGGTGGATGTTAACTACGGTAACACGTTCACTTACACCAAACCAAAAGACATAAAACAGAACTACTTAAATAACTTTGAGTTTAACCCACGTGTGTCATTTAACTACGATGTCAACGGTGATCAAAGCGTTATTTTACGTGGTGGTAGCGGCTTGTTTACCGGTCGTGTTCCGTTTGCTTGGTTTGGTTATGCGTTCTACAACAACGGTAAAACTTACGGTGCATACGATGGTAACCCGCCGGTTGCTGGCCCAAGCATTGTTAAAGCCCCTGCAAATGGTGGTGCCGGTGCAGCTGCAGACAGAGGTGTGAACATCCCCAACGCCGCTGGTGCTACCCAGGTTGACTTAATTGACAACAATTTTAAAATGCCACAAGTTTGGAGAAGCAGCTTAGCATTAGACTATACTACTGCTAACCAATGGAGGTTTACAGTTGAAGGTATCTACACCAAAGTTATTCACGATTTAAAGTTCCAGCAAGTAAACACTGTTGACAACGTAACTTACTATCCGTATGATACCCAACACCAACAGCCAATATTTGTCAACCAAAAAGTAAATACATTATACACTAATGCTTACCTGTTATCAAATACTAACCAGGGTTACCGCTACAGTGCAACTGCTCAAGTAGCTAAAAATACCCAGTTTAGTCCAACAAGCGCGTTAAACTTTACGGTAGCTTATACTTACGGACACTCAAAAGATGTTACCAACGGTATACGTAACTCAATGGAATCAAACTGGCAGTTGAACCAGGCTTTAAACCCTAACAACCCGGGTTTGGCTAACTCAAACTTTGATATTCGTAACCGCATCGTATCAACCCTTAACTTTAAGCACGATTGGGATGCAGCGCAGAACTTAACAGCAAATTTTAGCTTCTTCTTTAGCGCACAATCTGGTAATCCATATACTTATGGTTTCTACCCAAGCGCTATCGATGGTACCGGCCAGCAAGTTAGCTTGGCTTACATTCCTAAAAAAGGTGAAACTGTTAACTTCTTTAGTGATATAGCCGCTACAGCTACTGCACCTGCCCAAACAGCAGCGCAACCAGCCGCTAACTTCGATGCGTTTATCGATAACAGCAAATACCTTTCATCACGCCGTGGTAACTTTACACAACGTAATGAGGCCTTTACACCATGGAACAACCAGCTTGATTTCCGCTTCTCGCAAGATTTCAAGTTTGGTAACGGTAAACGTAAACAAGTGATCACCTTTACTTATGACATTGTTAACCTTACCAACCTGTTAAACAAGAAATGGGGTCGGTACTATTTCTCGGCTAACACCTTTAACTCAACCGCAAGCGTTGGTTTAACAAAGGCCGCTACGCCAACCTTTGCTAATGCAGCAACTACTTATCCAAAGTACACGTTTGCAGACCCGGGATTGCCTTACTCTGTTGACCTGTTCGCTTCACGCTGGCAGATGCAGTTTGGCTTGCGCTACGCATTCTAACGGAAATTCTTTTTCACGCGTTCTTTATATTAATTTAATCAAAACGCCCGCAACCAAAAAGTTGCGGGCGCTTTTGCGTTTACAGGTAGCCCCTCTAAATTGCGAAGCATTCATGAACACCTCTTGATAAAACTTCGTGAATAATCTCCCCCGAAAGGGGAGACTTTAAATAAATTTCCATTAAGCCCCTCTCCCTCGGAAAGGGGCTTTGGGGAGAGGCTTTTAGCGTTGCCTACGGCCCACGCTATCCGCTCATACTCCTGCAGGCCTTAGGCGCCAGGCCGGTATCCGCTACTATCACTAACGCAAATAAATGGTACATGCGGCACGCGTGCAACAGCGAGGAGAACAATGTTCATGATTTAACACACCCGGTCTCGCTCCGTCTGACCACCCTCTCTTCGCTGCGCGAAAAGAGGGTAAAAGAATGTAAACAAAG
>JAESTD010000279.1 GCA_016763755.1 Mucilaginibacter sp. | reverse complement strand
TACCTGGTGTACGTTACCACATCATCCGTGGTGCATTAGATACATCTGGTGTAGCAGGCCGTAACCAGCGTCGTTCTAAATACGGAACTAAACGCCCTAAACCAGGACAAGCTGCTGCAGCTCCTGCAAAAGGTAAAAAGAAATAATAAAGGAGGATAGAAAACAATGAGAAAGTCAAAACCAAAAAAGAGAATTATCCTTCCTGACCCAAGATTTAACGATACTTTGGTTACAAGGTTTGTAAACAACATGATGTATGATGGTAAAAAATCTACCGCATACGCTATATTTTATAACGCAGTTGACATTGTTGAGAAAAAAACCAGTGAAAGCGGTTTAGATACCTGGAAAAAGGCGCTTAACAACGTTATGCCTGCTGTAGAGGTTAAAAGCCGCCGTGTAGGTGGTGCTAACTTCCAGGTTCCTACTGAGGTTCGTCCGGAGCGTAAAATTGCTTTGGGTATGAAATGGTTAATCAGCTATGCACGCAAACGTGGCGAAAAAACCATGATGGAGAAACTTGCCGGCGAGATCATCTCTGCTGCTAAAGGCGAAGGTGCTGCTGTTAAGAAGAAAGAAGATACGCACAAAATGGCTGAGGCTAACAAAGCGTTCTCACACTTTAGATTCTAATGAATGAATTAGTGAATGATTGAATGAGTGATTTATTGAAAAGGTAACATTTATCTAATCCGTAAATCGCTTATTCGCAAATTCACTCTATCACTCATTCACTCATTTAAAAAAAAGACATGTCAAGAGATCTTAAATACACAAGAAATATTGGTATTGCCGCTCACATCGATGCCGGTAAAACCACTACTACCGAGCGTATTCTTTACTATGCCAGCGTTAGCCACAAAATAGGCGAGGTACACGAAGGTGCGGCTACCATGGACTGGATGGCACAAGAGCAGGAGCGTGGTATTACCATTACTTCGGCTGCTACTACAGTTAACTGGAAATACCGCAACCACAACTACCACATGAACATCATTGATACCCCGGGCCACGTGGATTTCACCGTTGAGGTGAACCGCTCGCTGCGTGTATTAGATGGTTTGGTGTTCTTATTCAGTGCGGTTGATGGTGTTGAGCCACAGTCAGAAACTAACTGGCGTTTGGCTAACAACTACAACGTACCGCGTATTGGTTTCGTAAACAAAATGGACCGTAGCGGTGCCGATTTCCTTAACGTGGTAAAACAGGTTAAAGAAATGCTGGGCAGCGTTGCAATTCCATTGCAGTTACCTATCGGTGCCGAAGACCAGTTTAAAGGTGTGGTTGATCTGATCAACTTCCGTGGTATTGTTTGGAATGAGCACGATAAAGGTATGACCTTTACCGAAGTGCCAATCCCTGATGATATGCTGGACGAAGCAACTGAGTGGAGAGAGAAATTATTAGAAGCGGTAGCTGAGTTTGATGATTCATTGATGGAGAAATTCTTTGATGATCCAACCACTATCACTGAGCGCGAGGTATTAGACGCATTACGCCAGGCTACTTTAGCAGGTAAGATCGTTCCGATGACTTGTGGTTCATCTTTCAAAAACAAAGGTGTACAAACCATGCTTGATTACGTGATGGAGCTTATGCCTTCGCCACTTGATTCAAAAGGTGTTGTTGGTACTAACCCTGATACTGGTGCAGAAATATTGGTTAAGCCGGATGTTAAAGAGCCATTTGCTGCTTTAGCGTTTAAAATTGCTACCGACCCATTCGTAGGCCGTTTATGCTTTATCCGTGTTTACTCTGGTAACCTTGAGGCTGGTTCATACGTGTACAACATGCGTTCAGAATCAAAAGAGCGTATCTCTCGTATTTTCCAAATGCACGCTAACAAGCAAAACCCTATCCCTAACGTAGGTGCAGGTGATATTGCTGCGGTAGTAGGCTTTAAAGATATTAAAACAGGTGATACACTTTGCGACGAGAAAAACCAATTGGTTTTGGAGTCGATGGTATTCCCTGAGCCGGTTATCGGTTTGGCAATTGAGCCTAAAACTCAGGCCGACGTAGATAAATTGGGTATGGCTTTAGGTAAATTAGCTGAAGAGGATCCAACTTTCCGCGTACAAACAGACGAAGATACTGGTCAAACAGTTATCTCTGGTATGGGTGAGCTTCACTTAGATATCTTGATGGACCGTCTTAAACGAGAGTTTAAGGTAGAGGTTAACCAAGGTGCGCCACAAGTAGCTTACAAAGAGGCTATCACTGGTACTGTACAACACCGCGAAACTTATAAGAAACAAACCGGTGGTCGTGGTAAATTTGCTGACATCCAGGTTGTTATTTCGCCTGCTGATGACGAGAAAGAAGGCTTACAATTTGTTAACGAAATTGTGGGTGGTGCTATCCCTCGCGAGTTTATCCCATCTGTTGAAAAAGGCTTTAAATCAGCTATGGACAACGGTGTGCTTGCAGGCTTCCCGCTTACCAGCTTAAAAGTTCGTTTGATAGATGGTTCATTCCACGCGGTCGATTCAGATGCATTGTCATTTGAGATCGCTGGTCGTTCAGCATTCCGCGAAGCTTTACCAAAAGCAAAACCGGTATTGTTAGAGCCGATCATGAAAATCGAGATCCTTACCCCTGAAGAAAACATGGGTGATGTTATCGGTGACATGAACCGTCGTCGTGGCCAGCTGCAAGGTATGGATACCCGTAACGGTGCTCAGGTTATCAAAGCAATGGTACCACTTTCTGAGATGTTTGGTTACGTAACTCAATTACGTACTATCACTTCAGGTCGTGCAACTTCAACCATGGAGTTTGATCACTACGAACCAGCTCCACGTAACGTACAAGACGAAGTTGTAGCTAAATCAAAAGGCCGCAAACAAGTTTCGGTTGACTAAGAATAAAGATTAGTTGATTGGTGATTAGAGATCAGTTGCCAATCAACTTTTAATAAATAATCAGTCAGTTCTAATAAATAGCTCTTAGAATTGATTTTAAAACAAAAACAAAATGAGCCAAAGAATCAGGATCAAATTAAAATCGTACGATTACAACTTGGTTGACAAATCAGCTGAGAAGATCGTAAAAACAGTAAAGCCAACAGGCGCTGTAGTTAGCGGACCACTTCCGTTACCAACCGAAAAGAAAATCTTTACTGTATTGCGTTCACCACACGTGAACAAAAAAGCACGCGAGCAATTCCAATTATGTTCTTACAAACGTTTATTGGATATCTACAGCTCTAACTCAAAAACTGTAGATGCTTTGATGAAGCTTGAATTGCCAAGCGGTGTTGAAGTTGAGATCAAAGTGTGATAGTACCGGAAGATCTATATAAAAAGCCATTCGTCAATTTGACGGATGGCCTTTTTGTTGCTTAAAAAAATCC
>JAESTD010000278.1 GCA_016763755.1 Mucilaginibacter sp. | reverse complement strand
CCATGTTTGCCGGCCTGTTCCCAACGGCCGAGGTCGGGCGCCTGTTCACTGACAGCGCCGCGATTCGCGCCATGTTGCTGGTCGAAGGCGCGCTGGCCCGGGCGCAGGGCGATCAGGGCATCATTCCATCCGATAGCGCCGCCGCGATCCACCGCGCGACGATGGAAATCCAGATCGAACCGGGGGCGCTGGCAGATGCGACTGGCCAGAACGGAGTCGCCGTCCCCGCCCTTGTCGCCGCCTTCCGCACCGAAATGCAGGCCCCGGAACATGCGCAATATGTGCATTGGGGGGCCACCTCTCAGGATATCATCGACACCGGGCTGATGCTGCGCCTGCGCCAGTCGCTGGCCTTGATCGAAACCGACCTGAACGCGGTGATCACCGCCCTCGGCACGCTGGCCGCTGCCCACGCTGAATTGCCGATGGCCGCGCGCACCTATGGTCAGCACGCCACGCCAACCAGTTTTGGCGCTGTGGTGGCCGAATGGGGGCGGCCCCTGTTGCGACTGGCAAGGGAACTGCCAACATTGCGGGAAACGTGCCTGATGGTGTCTTTGTCCGGGGCCGCCGGGACGTCTTCGGCACTGGGACCAGAGGTGGCGCAGACCCGCGCGGCCTTGGCCAAGGCACTTGGGTTGAACGATCCCGGCGCGGGGTGGCACACGGATCGCACGTCGATCCTGCGACTTGGCGACTGGATGGTGCGAGTGACGCTGGCCTTGGGCAAACTGGGCGAAGACGCCTGTGGTCTGACCCAGACCGGCATCGCCGAGCTGACCCTTGGCGGGGTCGGGGCCAGTTCAACCATGCCGCAGAAACAAAACCCGGTGGCCCCTTCGGCACTGGTGGCGCTTGCGCGTCAAGGCATTGCATTGAACGGTGTGCTTCAGGGCAGCGCGATGCACCAGTATCAACGCGACGGGGCGGCGTGGTTCAGTGAATGGATGTGCCTGCCGCAGATCGTGCTGGGGGCCGCATCGGCGGTCCGTATCGCCACGGATTTATGCGCCGGTCTGCGCCCGACCCCAGAGGCGATGGCGGCAGCCTTAAGCGGTGGTTTGGGCATGATCCACGCCGAGGCGCTGTCGTTTGCGCTGGCCACAACCATGCGCCGACCTGACGCGCAGGCGGTGGTCAAAACG
This sequence comes from Mucilaginibacter sp., assembly GCA_016763755.1. GTDB lineage: Bacteria > Bacteroidota > Bacteroidia > Sphingobacteriales > Sphingobacteriaceae > Mucilaginibacter. The sequence continues at coordinate 5,938 of JAESTD010000278.1, read as the reverse complement.
CTGTGCCGCGAGGCGCAGGAAACCGGCGTGGCGCTGGTTGATCTGGTGCGGCGCGACTGGCCGGATATTGATCTTGCACTGTTCGATCCCGGGTGCCAGATGGGAACGGCCCCCGGTGATGCCCGGGCCTTTGCCGATCTGGCTGCATCCTTTGTAACAAACTGATTATCCGGAATATTTGATGCGCCTGCCAATTCTGTTTCTGTTCATCACGGTGATGCTTGACGCCATGGGCGTGGGGCTGATCATGCCGATCATGCCCGACCTGATCCGCGAGGTAGAGGGCGGCGGGCTGGCGGATGCTGCCCTGTGGGGCGGCGCGATGGCGGCGGTGTTTGCGGTGATGCAATTCCTGTTCAGCCCGATTATCGGCAACCTGTCGGATTACTACGGGCGCCGCCCGGTGTTGCTGGTGTCGCTGTTTGTCATGACGCTGGATTATCTGCTGATGGCGGTGGCCGGGTCCATGTGGCTGTTGATGCTGGGCCGGATTATCGGCGGCATCACCGCCGCCACCCACGCCACCGCCAACGCCTATGTGGCCGACATATCGAAACCGGCGCAAAAGGCCGCCAATTTCGGCCTGCTGGGCGCGGGGTTCGGGCTGGGCTTTGTGATGGGTCCGCTGATTGGCGGGTTGCTGGGCGAATACGGCACCCGTGCGCCGTTTTACGCCGCCGCGATCCTTGCGGCGATGAATTTCACCCTTGGCTGGTTTGTGATGGGCGAAAGCGTGACCGACAAGATCCGCCGCCCGTTTTCATGGAAACGCGCCAACCCGTTTGGCGCGTTTCGCAGCGTCATCAACCTGCCCGGCATCCGGCCTTTGTTGCTGGTCTACTTCCTCTATAACGTGGCCCTTTATGCCTATCCGGCGGTCTGGTCCTATTTCACACAGGAACGCTTTGACTGGACGCCGCAAATCATCGGCGTGTCGCTGGCGCTGTTTGGCATCTCCATGGCCATCGTTCAGGGGGTGCTGATCCGCCTTGTGCTGCGCTGGTTTGGCGAGCGTAAAACAGTGATCTGGGGGCATCTGTTTGATTTCGGCGCGTTTGGCATCATTTCCGTCGTCACAAGCGGCACCATCGCCCTTATCCTCACGCCGATATCGGCGCTGGGCGCGGTGGTCACACCCGCCTTGCAGGGGATCATGTCGCGTATGGTTGACGACAATGCGCAGGGCGAATTGCAAGGCGTGCTGACCTCGGTCACGGCGCTGGCGATGATCATCTCGCCACTGGTGATGACATCGGTGTTTGCCTTTTTCACCCGCGAGGGCACGCCCTATTACCTGCCGGGGGCGCCGTTCATGGTGTCTTCGGTGTTGATTCTGATCGGTCTTGTGGTGTTTGCCCGTTGCACCATTCCCGACCCGGACGCATGATCGCGACAGGTAAATGCCGGAAACGAATGAGCGAAATAATCGCGCGCGGCGCAGGCTGCGGATGATGACCAAGGGAGAGATATCCATGCAGACAATCAAGGCGGCGGTATGCCACGAATTCGGAGCCCCTCTGGTGATCGAGGACATCCAACTGGACCCGCCCGGCATGGGACAGGTCGAAGTGACACTAGAGGCGGTGGCGATCTGCCATTCCGACATCTCTTACGCCGAAGGCGCCTGGGGCGGGCATTTGCCAGCCGTCTACGGCCACGAGGCCGCCGGGATCATCACCGCCATCGGTGCCGGTGCCGGCGCGTTCAAACTGGGCGATTTGGTGGTGGTCACGCTGATCCGCGCTTGCGGGGCCTGCCCGAACTGCGCCAGCGGTAAGCCTACCTTATGCGAAACCTCGCATGATGACAGCAAGGGGCCGATAAGGACCGCCGCAGGAGAACCGCTTGAACAGGCGATGGCCTGCGGCGCGTTTGCCGAAAAGGTGGTGGTGGATCACAGCCAGATCGTCAAAATCCCCGCCGACATGTCCAAAGAGGCGGCCAGCCTGTTGTCCTGCGGGGTGATCACCGGCGTCGGCGCGGCGGTGAACGCCGGCAACCTGCGGGCCGGTCAGGACGTGGTGGTGATCGGCGCGGGCGGCGTTGGCCTAAATGCCATTCAGGGCGCGCGGATCGCCGGCGCGCGCCGGATCGTGGCCGTGGACATGACCGAAGAAAAGCTGGAAATCGCCCGCGAATTCGGCGCCACGCATGGGGTGCTGGCCACGGCCAAATCGCCTTGGCGCGCGTCTTACAAGGCGCTGGGCGGGCGCGGCGCAGATCTGGTGTTAATCACTGTCGGGGCGATTCCCGCCTATGAAACCGCGCCGAAATATCTGGGCCGGGGCGGGCGGGCGATCATGATCGGCATGCCGCACTCGGGGCAAATGGCCAGTTATGAACCAGTGATGCTGGCGGCGATTGGTCAGGGAATGATCGGGTCAAAGATGGGCGATGTGGTGATTCAGCGGGACATTCCGTGGATGATCGATCTGTACCAACAGGGCCGCCTCAAGCTGGACGAGCTGATTTCCGGGCGTTGGCGGCTGGATCAGATTAATGAGGCGATTGCCGACACCAAGACCGGCAACGCCAAGCGCAATGTGATCATCTTTCCAAAACCGTGACCCGCTGACCGTCAAGGGAGCGTGGGTTTCACCCACCCTACACAGGAGCCTCTGATGAAACTGTCTGATCTTGAGGTCATCGTCACCGCCCCACCCGCGCCCGGCTGGGGTGGGCGATATTGGATACTGGTGAAACTGACCACCGACACCGGGATTACCGGCTGGGGCGAATGTTACGCCAGCACCATCGGCCCAGAGGCCATGCGCCATGTGATTCGCGATGTGTTTGACCGGCACATGGCGGGCGAGAATCCGGAAAACATCGAATTGATGTTTCGCCGGGTCTACTCATCAGGGTTCACCCAAAGGCCCGATCTGACCGTTATGGGCGCGTTTTCGGGGCTTGAGATCGCCTGTTGGGATATTCTGGGCAAGGACCGGGATCGCCCGGTTCATGCGTTGATCGGCGGGCGGATGAACGACCGCGTGCGCGCTTATACCTATCTTTATCCGCAGAAAACCCACCCCTTGCCCGACTTTTGGGCGAGTGCCGATATGGCCGCTGAAAGCGCGCTGGTGATGGTGGACAAGGGCTATACGGCGGTGAAATTCGACCCCGCCGGTCCTTATACGATCCGCGGCGGACATATGCCTGCGATGTCGGACATTGCGACCTCGGTGGCATTTTGCAAGGCGATCCGCGAGGCGGTGGGCGACCGCGCCGACCTGTTGTTTGGCACCCACGGGCAGTTTTCCACGGCGGGCGCGATCCGGCTGGGGCATGCCATCGAACCCTTTTCGCCGCTCTGGTATGAAGAGCCTGTCCCGCCAGACAATCCGGGCGAAATGGCCAAGGTCGCGCAGGCTGTGCGCATCCCCGTGGCCACGGGCGAACGCCTGACGACCAAGGCGGAATTTGCGCCCGTTTTGCGCAGCGGGGCGGCAACGATCCTGCAACCCGCTTTGGGGCGTTCGGGCGGGATCTGGGAAACCAGAAAGATCGCCGCACTGGCCGAAGCCTATAACGCGCAGATGGCCCCGCATTTGTATGCCGGTCCCGTGGAATGGGCCGCCAACGTGCATCTTGCCGCCTCGATCCCGAATATCCTGATGGCGGAATCGATTGAAACACCGTTTCATCACGCCCTGATCAAAGGCGCGATCACGGTGGACGATGGCTATATCACGCCGCCCAGCGCGCCCGGCCTTGGGTTCGACTTTGACGAAGACCTTGCGCGCGCGCATCCCTACACCGACGATGGGCTGCACCTGCAAATGCAGGAAGACCCGATCAACTATGTCGGTGGGAATATCTTTGCCGGTGGCGCCCCCGTAAAGGGTTAGGGCTTTGCAAACGCGCCTGGGCGCGTTATCTTGAACAAAGTTCACAGGAGTCCTCATGACAGGCAAAGTCCAAGAGCGCCGCCGCGCATTGCGCGAAAACCTGATTGCCCACGCGGAACGCCGGATTGCGGCGGACGGGCTGTCGTCCCTGCGGGCCCGTGATCTGGCGCAGGACGCGGGCTGCGCGGTTGGTGCGATCTACAATGTCTTTGGCGATCTCACCGATCTGGTGCTGTCGGTGAATGCGCGCACCTTTGATAAACTGGGCGCAACCGTGTCCGAAGCGCTGGCCGGTGCGCCGACCGATGCCGTTGAACAACTGGTGGTGATGTCGCAGGCCTATCACCGGTTCGCGGCGGAAAACCACAACCTGTGGCGCGCGATGTTCGATGTGGACCGCCCCGCCGGTGAATCCGCGCCCGACTGGTATCTGCGCGAAATGGGCCGTCTCATGGCTTATATCGCCGCGCCCCTGTCGGTAATTTTTCCCGATCTGGACGAATCGGATTTAGCCTTGATGACCCGTGCGCTGTTTTCTTCGGTGCATGGAATCGTGCTTTTGGCGCTCGACGAGGCCGCATCGGGTGTGCCCACAGCAGAAATTGATCGCATGATTTCTCTTGTTTTACGGCAATTGACGGCTTCTCGTCAAATTTCTTGAACAATGTTCAATATAATACTTGAACAGCGGCTACCCCATCGCTAGGTTTAATTCATGAACGGTGTTCACAATTTTGGCGAACACCAAAACATGAAAGGAACGACGATGTTCAAGACACTCTCAACCCTGATCGCGGGTGTGAATGCGCGCTCTGAAGATCGGGTGCGTGACGCCTTTGCGATTGAACTGATCGATCAGAAAATCCGCGAGGCCGAGGCAGGCATCAAAGCTGCCAAGGCCACGCTGGCCAGCCTGATCCAGCGTCAACGCAGCGAAGAACGCCAGAAACAGAACCTTGATACACGTATCAAGGACATGACCAAACGCGCCGAACAGGCCATCGAAAATGATCGCGACGATATGGCGACCGAAGCCGCCCATGCGATTGCCCAGATGGAAAACGAACTGGCGATCCGGCGTGAAACTCTGGCCCGGCTTGACCAGAAAACCGTCCGGCTGCGCAGCAGCATCGAGGCAGGCCACCGCCGCATCATCGACCTGAAACAGGGCGCCATTCAGGCCAAGGCCGTGCGCCACGAACAGGCGATCCAGTCGCGCCTCAACACGACAATCGGGCGCACCTCGAACGTCGAGGAGGCAGAAGAGCTGATCGCCCGCGTCATGGGCCGCGACGACCCGTTCGAACAGTCGGAAATCCTGCGCGAGATCGACCGCGACCTGGGCCATGAGTCCTTGGCCGACCGCATGGCTGATCAGGGCTTTGGCCCCGCGACACGGACCACGGCAGATGATGTTCTGGCCCGTCTCAAGAAGAAATCCAAGTAACGTAAAACACTGAAAAGGAATAGAAAAATGAACAATTTTAATCGCAATGACAACGGCCTTATCATGACTTTTAACGCCGCGGGCGTCCTGATCGCCTATGGTATGCTGGCGCTGTCGCTTTACATGTCGCCCGATGTGCCCCTGTCGACCAAGGGCTACTGGGGTATCGGTATCCTGCTGCTGACGCTTAGCCTCGTGAATTTTGTCAAATACCGCTTTGATGATCGCCTGAGCGAGGACCGCCTGCAGCGTCTTGAAGATGCCCGCAACGAAAAAATCCTGAGCGAATACGTGGGTGCAAGCGAAGACTAAGCCCAACATCATTGCCCCGCCTCCCGTGATCACGGGGGGCGGGGTTCTTGCGTCTAAACGCTTTTCAAACCCGCACGCCTGCGCCACTCTGACAAAATGGTGAACCCTTTGACCCTCCTGCGCCGTTTCGCTGCCAATATCGTCGGCCATGCCATTGCGATGTTCGCCCGTTTCGTGACGGCGGTGCGTCCCGACTGGCGCGGGATCGCGCCCGTGCCCCATCAGCGCGTCTATTACGCGTAATGGGTGCCCAGGATCTCGATGACCCGCGCACCGGCGGCTTATCCCTGCCACCCCCGCGGGTCCTCGTCGTCGCGCGGGCACGGTG
>JAESTD010000277.1 GCA_016763755.1 Mucilaginibacter sp. | reverse complement strand
TACCTCTTTAACAATGTATAAGCCCAAACCTGTACCTTTTGTATTACGTGTATCCTCGCTGCCTACACGATAGAACTTATCAAATATGCGATTTTTCTCCGTATCGGCTATCCCGATACCATGATCGGCAACCTGGAATATGATACGGTCATCCTTCTCAAATAATTTCACCACCACCGTTTCGCACGGACTTGAATATTTTACAGCGTTCTCTATCAGGTTAGTTACTACCGATGTTAACGCAAATTTATCTCCTGTTATCTTTATTTTAGGCTCTATCTCGGCCGCAATGATCTGCTGGTTGCAATCGCACTTGCTTATTTGCAGACGATTTACAATGCTATCAACCAGTACGGATAAATTGAACTCGGCCTTAGGGAAACTGTAAGAGCGGTTATCAATTTTGGCCGCCAGCAACATATTCTCTACCATGTCATCCAAACGCTCAACATCCAACAACGATTTATCAATAAAGTTCAATATCTGCTCTTTATTCAAATCACGTTTCTGGATAGTTTGCAGTAATATTTTTATGGATGCCAAAGGCGATTTAAGCTCATGCGTTACGGAAAGCAGGAAATTCTTCTGTTGCTCGCGCAGGCGGGTCTCTTTATTAAGCGATTTATGCAGGAAGTAGGCACCCACTAAAAACACCATCACGAACATCATGCCTTCGCCCAATATCATACCCTTACGGGCCGGGTTAAGCACCACCAGCATGTAGCCCCACCATATGAGCTCCGCAACCGCGTAGATGATGATGGCATAAAATATTACGAGTGTCTTTTTCATTTGTTACCAGTTGGCAGTTTTTAGTTTGCAGTTTGCAGCTTATTGGCAATTGTGCATTCTGCCAACTGCAAACTCCTAACTGCAAACTAATTAAATACTATATCAAGGCTATCAAATATAGCTGTTTTTGTTATTTCTAAATCGGCCATTGTGTGGGCTGATGATATAAACCCTACTTCGTAACCTGATGGCCCTATATAGATGCCACGGTTAAGCAATTCGCGGTGCATTTCTTTAAATTTCACCATGCTGGCAGGGTCGATTTGTTCGGCGGTGCTGATGCTTTCCTGCTCGGTAAATGCAAACCAGAAGATAGAACCAATGGTGAACAATTTAACGGGGTAACCTTTACAATCAACAAAATCCTGAATATCTTTTACGAACGCTGCCGTTTTATTATTCAGTTCCTGATAGAAGCCTGGTTTCAGCAACTCGCTTAGCTGGGCAACACCCGCCGCCATAGCCACCGGATTACCTGATAACGTGCCCGCCTGGTAAACCGAACCTACCGGAGAAATATGATCCATCACCTCGGCCGATGCACCGTAAGCGCCAACCGGCAAACCACCACCAATGATTTTACCATAAGTAATAATATCCGGCTGGATACCGTAATGCGCAGCAGCACCTTCAAAACCTACACGGAAGCCCGAGATCACTTCGTCAAATATCAGCATAGTGCCGTTTTGGGTACAGATATCGCGCAGGTATCGCAGATATTCCTGAGTTTGTAAAAGCAAGCCATTGTTAGCCGGGATAGGCTCGATGATCACTGCAGCTATCTCGCCTTTAAACTCGGCAAATGCACCTTCCAAAGCTTTGGTATCGTCTAACGCTACTACGATAGTCTCGTTAGCAAATGCATTTGGTACGCCTGCTGATGAGGTCTCGCCAAAGGTTACCAGACCTGAACCGGCTTTAACCAGCAGACTATCTGAGTGACCATGATAGCAACCCTCAAACTTTAAGATCTTATCGCGTTTGGTATAACCGCGTGCTAACCTTATGGCCGACATTACCGCCTCAGTACCTGAACTTACAAAACGTATCTTCTCAATAAATTTATTGTTGCTCAGTATCAACTCAGCCAGTTCATTCTCCAGCGCCGTAGGTGCACCGAAAGACATACCTTTCTGCATTACCTCAGTAACTTTCTCGCGCACTGCCGGGTTGTTGTGGCCAAGAATAAGCGGTCCCCATGAGCAGCAAAAATCAATAAATTCATTACCGTCGGCATCCCATATATGGCTACCATCGCCTTTTTCAATAAAAAGCGGCGTACCGTAAACAGATTTAAATGCCCTTACCGGTGAGTTTACCCCACCCGGGAAATAGGTCTTAGCTTTCTCGTACAGTTCGGCAGATTTTGCTCTGCTGATATCAGGTTTGCTCATTTTATTTAGCCCCCTCTAAATCTCCCCCGACAGGGGAGACTTTTGGAATAACATTTTAACAATTTATTAAGCCCTCCCTTTCGGGGAGGGTTTGGGTGGGGCTATTCTTACAGCCACTTATTCTCCAACACCTCTTTTGCGTGATAGGTTAATATCGCGCTGGCACCGGCACGGCGAAGGCTCATGAGCACTTCGGTGATGGCACGCTGATCGTTCAGCCAGCCTTTTTGGATAGCAGCTTTTATCATGGCGTATTCTCCGCTTACATTGTAGGCAGCAATAGGCAGTTGGGTATTATCTTTCAACAATTTTATCACATCCAGGTAAGGCAGGCCGGGTTTTACCATCAGGAAATCGGCACCTTCAGCTTCGTCCAGGCGGGCCTCGATCAAAGCTTCCTGCTGGTTGGCCGGGTTCATTTGATAGGTTTTCTTGTCGCCAAACTTTGGTGCAGAGTTTAATGCATCCCTGAACGGGCCATAGAACGCACTGGCATATTTAGCCGAGTACGACATGATAGACACGTTGGTAAAGCCATTATCATCCAACACCTGGCGAATGTAGCCTACCCTGCCATCCATCATATCTGATGGAGCAATGATATCTGCACCACTTCTTGCATGTGCCAAAGCCATTTTGCCCAACACTTCTAAAGTTGCATCGTTTAAGATCTCACCGTTCTCAACAATGCCATCATGGCCATCGCTGCTGTAAGGGTCCATAGCAACATCGGTAATTACGCAAGCCTCAGGAAATTCTTTTTTTACTGCACGAATGGCACGCAGGTACAAGCTCTCATCGCGGTGACTTTCAGTAGCGTATTTATCTTTCAGTGCCTCATCAATATTCGGGAACAGGTCGAAAGAGTTTAAACCAAGTTTAAGGCAGCTCTCTACCTCGCGCAGCAGGTTATCAATAGAGTACCTGAAAATACCCGGCATTGAAGCCACCTCGGTTTTTTGGTTTTCTCCCTCAACAATAAACAGCGGAAATATCAAATTGGCCGCACTAACATGCGTTTCCTGCACCATCTGGCGGATAACTTCACTCTTGCGGTTTCTTCTTGGTCGTTGTAGCATCTCTTTAGTTCATTAGTTCATTAGTTCATTAGTTTATTAGTTGCAGGCGGACTTTGAAGCGACACCAGTGAACTAATGAGCAAATGAACCAGTGAACATTTAAATCCCAAACACCGCCTCGGCTAAACCTACCTCATCCGGTGAGAATGGGAGCACGTATTTTACGCCCATTTCATCAAACTTTTTACCGGTTGATTTGCCTATGGCGATTACTTTTTGTCCCGGCTCAAGCAGGTTGTCGGCAAAGTAGGCGTCAACATTACTTGGGCTGGTAAATATCATTACGTCTGCGCCGCTTGGTTCTACGTCTTCTTCTAAAACGGTTTCGTAAACAGGCAGATCAATTATCTTGGTCTCGGCAGAAAGGCCTTGCTGGATGCTCCTCATAGGGTTATCAGCACCCGGGAACAATACCGTGGTACCGTTTGCCAGCGCAGCAAAATCAGCGGCTACATCGGCAGTATCGGTGCTCTCGCCAACAAAGTCAGCAAAGTGACCGTTGCGGCGAAGCATGTCCTCACTACCGGCACCCATCACACCAAACTTCACTTTCTTAGGGAACTGTGGCGATAGTTTAAAGAAGTACTCTACCGCATTTTTGCTGGTAAAAAATACCCAGTCAATATTCTTCAGAATGTATGAATCAAAACGGGTGATCACCGGTACGGTACGGATCAGTGAGCGGTCTTCTATTGAGATCTTGTGTTTCTCCAGCGCACGGCGGAAATAACTTGTAGCCGATATGTCTCTTGAGATAAATACCTTAGAAGGGAACTTTCTGTCTTTAGCAAACTTCGCTAATATGCGGTCGATTATTCCATCTAATGATGGTGTTACGATAAACAACCTATCCGGAAATTCATCCTCATCATCAGATTTTGAGGTGAACACCTGGAACTGTCCGTTCTCTTTACGGCAATAAACACCCAAAGGCAGGTGACAGCCACCGCCAAATTGCTTTAACACGCCACGCTCTAATGAAAGCTGTTCGGCAACATCAGGGTGGTGCAGCTCCTGCAGGGCATCAAACAAGACCTGGTTATTATCGCGAATCTGGATTGCCAGTACGCCTTGCGCCGGTGCAGGGATAAATTCAGTCGGGGTTAGTTCCTCAACGTGAAACTCGCTCAGATCAATACCTAAACGAATAACGCCTGCTTTGGCTAACATAATAGCGTCGTATTTTTCATCGCGCAGTTTGCCAATGCGGGTAGGTACGTTACCACGCAGATCCTCTATCTCCAGATCGGGACGCAGTGCCAGTAATTGGGCCTTGCGGCGGTTTGATGAAGTTCCCACAATACCACCATATTTGACCGATAGCTTTTGGCGCACATCAACACAATCCTTCAATATCAGCAACAGTTCAGCCGGGTCTTCCCGCTCTGAAACTGCTGCGATGATGAGTCCCGGAGGGTTTTCTGTAGGCAGGTCCTTGTGCGAGTGCACGGCAATATCTATTGTGCCTGCCAGTAATTCTTCTTCTAATTCTTTGGTAAAAAAGCCTTTGCCTTCCAGTTTATCAAGGCTGAGGTTAAGGATCCGATCGCCCTGGGTTTTGATGATCTTGAGCTCTGCAGGGATATGCAGTGCCGCAAGTTGATCCTTAACAAAATTTGCCTGCCATAATGCAAGCTCGCTTCCGCGTGTGCCGATAATTACTGTTCTGTCCAAAAGGTTAAATTTTACAGCGCAAATTTAATTTTTTAAACACAGTAATTACGTATTAAATAAGGATATGAGAGTATGCTGACGGTTAGGAGAGTTAAAGTTTGTTAAAAGCTTAGTCCATCAGTTTTTCGATGCAAATATTCAATTATCTTTAGTTAAACCATCAACCTGCCATGAACCTGAAATACTTATTCGCGCTTACGATTCTTACAGTTCTTGCTTCGTGCCAAAACAAAAAGGGTGGTAACTCCCTGCCGCCGGTAAACAACAATGACGTAAATATAGCTTATACCGATAGCCAGGCCGGCGATACCACTTTATTGTTTGTGCATGGCTGGTGCATAAATAAAAGCTACTGGCAGGATCAGGTTAATTACTTCAGTAAAAATTACAGGGTGATCACCATTGATCTTCCCGGTTATGACAGTCAGGCAAGAACAGGGCTGAATTTGATGGCAAAACTTACGCAGGTGATGTAAACACAATTGTTAATCAGCTAAAATTGAGCAATGTTATCCTGATCGGCCATTCTATGTCTGGCGATATTGTTTTGCAGGCCGCTCTTAAGGATCCTAAACGGGTGATAGGCATAATCGGGATAGATAATTTTAAGTCGGTAGGTGTTGCGCCTGCAGATCCGGTTCAGTCAAAAAAAGAATTTGAGGAAGCGATAGCAATGATGAAGAAAAACTTCATGTCGGTAACGGTGCCCTATTTTACTCAGCAACTGTTCTACAAAACAACTACCGAAGCTGTTAAGAAAAGAATAATGAACGATGTTGCACATGCTGACACCGTTATCGCGGTTAAAAATATGGAGGGAGGTGATATAGATGAAGCTGCTTTACTTAAACACCTTAATAAAAAACTTTACTTGCTCAACAGCGATTATGACTCTACCAATACTTCAGGCCTGAAAGCAAAACATCTTCCTTATGACCTAACCTACATCCATGCAACAGGGCATTACCCGATGACTGAAAAACCAAAAGAATTTAATGAGTTACTGTTGGGGATATTGAAGAGATTTAAATAATCCATGTAACTTAGTTATTGGTCAATATATCTTTAGCCATAATCATAGGCACGCTGATATATTTCTTCTCCATGTAGTTGATCACCTTCTCGAGGATAGCGCGAGATTCTTCGTCGAGGCTTTGTACTTCATCGGCAAAAACAGTATTCACTGCATTGTTGCGGATCTCTTTGATCTTTTCCGGTACCTGGCGCATGGCCAGCTCAACTTTGCGTTGTTTCAGCATCACAAAGTATTCGGTGATGTTCTGCTCAATGATGGCTTCTGCATGTACCAATTCCTGGTAACGTTCCTGCAGGTTCTTTTTGGCAACTTCGTTAAGCGAATGCACTTCTATGAAGTTTACATCAAACTGCTCTAAAACTTCTGGGGCGGTATCATTAGGAATGGCAAGGTCAACAATGGTTTTTTTGCCGGTTTCGCCGTTGAGCAGAGAGGTATAAATTTCAGGGGTAATGATCGGTTCAACTGCAGATGTGCAGGTGATGATGGCATCAAACCC
>JAESTD010000276.1 GCA_016763755.1 Mucilaginibacter sp. | reverse complement strand
CTGCCCGATCGGGCAGCCTCTTTTTATTAAGTTCTTTAGCTTATTTAAGCGTGATGCTGGTTTTACCCATGGTATAACCATCGGCATAAAGCAGCACGGTATAAGTACCTTTCTGGAATGGGACAGGATTGACCCAATCAATGGTGTACATGCTGCCATCGTTACGGAAATCGATAGATGTTTTATAAGTATACTGTAAGTCTTGACCATCGGAAGTAAATGTGCTCGAGTCTACCTCTGTGATCAGGTTACCGGTTGGGTCTATGATCCTTACAAAAACATCATGTAAACCTATTTCAGCAACTTCGTTAGCCGCTACATTAAAGTTGATCTTGATCTTGGTAGCTTGTTTAGCTTTTGTTACATCGCTTTCTTTACCGCTGTTCTTCACTTTGTAGGCAACAACTTCGGCGGTAGAAACTTTGATAGCTGATGCCACCTTAACTTTGGTATCCAGTTCCTGGTTCTTTTGCTCCAGGTCGGTTGCTTTTTTGCTTACCGTAGCCAGGTTATTTTTCAACGTATCGCGCTCTGTAGCCAAGGTGGTATTTTGCTTTTTAAGCTCCTCTATATCTGCAGTGTATTTGGTAACAAAGTAGCGCAGCTGCTTAATATCTTCCTGCGCTTTATTCAGTTCGGCCTTGGTTAATTTACCTTTCGCAAGCTCGCTTCGTAATACGCGGATCTTTAAACGTAACGAGTCATTTTTTGCCTGCATGGTTGCAGTCATCTTAGCGCGGCCGGCATTTACCTGCTCTATTTGCGCCTCAAGGCTATCCAACTCGGTTTGTAAGCGGGTTTTCTCATCGTTTTGGTAAACTATCTTAATATCCGATTTATTTTTCTGCATATACAGATAAACATCGGTACCTAACAATGCAACAACTACAGCTATAAGGAAATAAATGACGTTTGAATTTTTTTTGGGCGCCTGCCCAGGTTGGTTATCCGTAGATTGATATTCCATAGTAAATGTTTAAAGTTTATATAGCTTCAACGGCACGTTAACCGGCTACAGCTTTTTGCTCCAAATAATTATAAATATAACAAAAACTAAAACAACTCGGTTTTGCTATACTTGTTTGATCTTTATAGATGTTTAACGGCTAAAATAGGTACAATAAGATTAAAACACAAAACAGTAGCTTTTATTATAACTAATACTAAAACTGCTTGCCGGTGAGTTTATATCTTTGGGCTTCAATTAAAACAACGGCTTAATGCGTTTATACAAATCTGTTCTTGCTACACTACTTTCTATATTCATATACACAACTGCCTGTGCGCAAGGCCCTTTAATGGGCGATACCGTTACCGAAATAATACTTGATACCGTAAAACAACCTAAATATGAGATGCGGGCCGTGTGGATAGCGACCGTAGTAAATCTTGATTGGCCTACCAATGCACGCGCAACCGCCGAAGCCCAAAAAAAAGAATTAGCCGATGAAATGAGCGTGCACCAGCAGAATGGTATCAATGCTATCATGTTCCAGGTAAGGCCTGCTGCTGATGCCTTTTACGCCAAAAGCCGCGAGCCCTGGTCAAAATATCTTACCACCAAGCAGGGGCAGGACCCGGGGTATGATCCCTTAGAGTTTGCCGTTACCGAGGCGCACAAACGAGGCATGGAACTGCACGCCTGGTTTAATCCCTATCGCGCTACATTCGACAATAAATTCTGGGCGTTGGCCCAGGACCATGTAACCCGCACCCATCCCGATTGGTTTTTTATTTATGATGGTATCAAATTATTTAATCCCGGCATCCCCGAAGTGCGCGAATATATTGTGCAGGTGATATTGGATGTGGTAAAGAACTACGATGTAGACGGCATACACATGGATGATTATTTTTATCCGTACCCAGTGCGCGGACAGGTTATAAATGATGCCGAAACATTTGCCAAATACGGCGCCGATTTTGATAATATTAAAGACTGGCGCCGGAACAACGTAGACGAGTTGATACATATGATGGCCGATAGTATCCATAAGTATAAGCCGCATATGAAGTTTGGGATAAGCCCTTTTGGCATCTGGGCAAACAAAAGCCAGCACCCTGATGGCTCGGCAACCAACGGCGGTTCATCATACATTGAAAATTTTGCTGATACCCGTAAATGGATGCAGGAAGGCTGGATAGATTATCTTAGTCCGCAGATTTATTGGCAAATTGGCAATCGCGCTGCAGGCTTTGATGTGCTGTTAGATTGGTGGAGCGATAACACCTTTAACCGCCATTTATACATAGGGCAGGCACCCTATCGTTTTTACGAGCAACGCAGCCCCGCATTTAAAAATCCCTCGGAGATACCAAACCAGCTGCGGTTGATACGCGATAACCCAAGGGTGCAGGGAAGCATTTATTTCAGGTCGCAATCGCTCATAGCGAACGCCAATCATCTGGCGGATACATTGAAGAGAGATTTTTATCGTTATCCCGCCATGCCGCCGCCAATGTTGTGGTTAGATTCGGTGCCGCCTAACCCGGTACAAAACATTACAGCGCGTGCCGAAAACAAAGGCATTATGCTTAAATGGAACGCCCCAACCGTTGCCGAAGATGGTGAGGCTGCTTATGGTTACGTGGTTTACCGTTTCCAGGGCAGCGAAAAGTTTGACCTGGCCGATCCTAAGAACATTGTTCACATCCAATACGATACTACGCCTTATTACTTTGATACCAACATACAACGCGGACAAACGTATTTCTATGTGGTTACAGCCATAGACCGGTTAAAGAACGAGGGTGAACGCTCACCAACCATGGCGATAAAGGTACCGTAGTGTTCATGTTCATGAACACCGTGAACATTCATGAACGCCGTGAACGCTGACATGATTTTGGCAGTGTAAACTTACGCGCCATTGGTTAAGCCTCACCTAAATCCTCTCCAAAGGAGAGGACTTGAAAAAAGCGGTTTTAGAACCCTCTCCGTTGGAGAGGACGGGGTGAGGCCAATAGAGGTTGCTTCGTTCCTCGCAATGACGTAAGGATAATCTACCGCAAGAACGCAGGATATCCTACCCCTGCTCAACAACCTCAACCTCGGCAACGGGGCTAAACAGGTACACCCTGCGGGTGCTTATCTCCACACATTTATAGCGCTTGCGCAGCTTTTCTTCTTTGCGAAAAACGCGGCCGTCCTTTAGTTTAAATACGGTGTGGATAGGAAGTTTCTCAACCGTATGTACAGCTTCTTTAGGAGCGTCGTACTGGCGAAGGGAGCGGTACAAGTTGAGATCTGAGCAACTGGACGCCGCGGGATTATTCAGATAGCTGGTTATGGCGCGCTTCACATCGGCAGGAAAAATGTCTTTCTCAAAGAATGGTTGCATCATCTTTTTAAAATTGCTTTTCCATTCGGCGCCGTGGGGTTTTACGCGATGTTTGTGCTCGTTCCAGGTATGCAGGTGGGCAAACTCATGCACGGTGGTTACCAGGAAAGCGTAGGGGTTAAGATCGTAATTAACAGAGATGCGATGGCCCTTGCCATCAAACGGGGCGCGATAATCGCCAAACTTACTGTTGCGGTTACGCGATATCTTAAACTCACACTTAAAGTAATCTATCCAACGGCCGATCAGCGGGGCCGCATCAGGCGGAAGATACTTTTCTAATACTTTTACGTTATCCAATTGCTACCTCTGTACCAAAGATAAGGGATTTGTTAAAGGTTGTAATATCGAACACGGAAATTTGAATATTGAATGATTAAACGAGAATCGTAATTTTGCCACAAATGCCGAAACAGAAACCTGAACCAAAGAGATTGCTTTCTAAAAGGGAAAAAAAGCAAGAGAAGATAACGTCGTTTCTTATAGTCTCGATAATTTTGGGATTGCTAATATGCCTTATGATAGTTGCAATGCAAAATAAGGCATCAAGAGTGCAGGCTGTAAACAAAAGGAGCATTTACACCAAGGGTGTTATTATCTATGTAGTTAACCTTAAATCCCCCACTGTTACTGTGAGGTATAAAGCGAAGGGAAAAGTATATGAATACACAGCGGCCATAGATCATCGAAATTTTAAACCCCGAAATGGTGATACCATACAGCTTCGGTTTGCGGCCAATGATCCATT
>JAESTD010000275.1 GCA_016763755.1 Mucilaginibacter sp. | reverse complement strand
GATCACCCTTCAGGCGGATGCCCTTGAAGGGTTGACCCGCTTGCAGGCTGATGGCTATTTGCTGGTCATCATTTCCAACCAGTCCGGCGTCGCACACGGATACTTCCCTGAAGAAAAGCTGGCAGGAGTGGAGCGGCGCATTAAAGCGCTTTTGAAGCGACATGGCCTGGAACTTACTGCTTTCTACTTTTGCCCGCATCACCCGGACGGGACGGTCAGGGGATATACGATCAGCTGCGATTGCCGTAAGCCGGCACCGGGCATGTTGTTAAAAGCCGCCAAGAACATCATATTGACCTGGAAAACTCATGGATGATCGGTGATATTTTAAACGACGTAGAGGCCGGTAACCGGGCCGGGTGCCGCACCGTACTCCTTAACAATGGTAACGAAACGGAATGGTTGCCCGGAAAAGACCGTATACCAACCCTCACCTGTTCCTCGATAGACGAAGCTGCGGGTATGATCTTAAATCAAAAATATGAACTGGCAAAGTTATAAAAATATTTTATGCATCCGTCCGGACAATATGGGTGACCTGATCATGTCGTCACCGGCCATCCGCGCGTTGAAAGATTCTTTCGGTGCGCGCATTACGGTACTGACCTCATCGATGGCCGGCGGGATCACGCCCTTGATACCCGGGATCGACGAAGTACTGGTTTATGATTTGCCATGGGTTAAAACGGAGGCAACAGGTGACGCAGATTTATTTCAAGACCTGATCGCGCTTATACGTCGCAAACAATTTGATGCTGCGGTCATTTTCACGGTGTACAGCCAAAACCCCCAGCCCACAGCCATGTTGGCCTATCTGGCGGGCATACCGCGGGTACTGGCCTATTGCCGGGAGAATCCGTATCAGCTCATCAATAACTGGGTGCCCGATAAAGAGCCCTACGAGCTGATCAAACACCAGGTACAGCGTGATCTGGACCTGGTAGAAGCTGTGGGTGCAACGGCTACCAATACCCGTCTGCATCTGGATGTAGATGATGCTTTATGGTCACAAGTGTCCTCAAAACTCAGGGACCTGGGTGTCGACCCGGCTAAACCCTGGTTGCTGCTGCATCCTGGTGTAAGCGAGAAGAAACGGGAATACCCCGTGAGACATTGGGTCGAAACTGCTCAAATGCTCCGTGCAGAGGGTTACCAATTGATCATAACCGGCTCTGGTTCTGAAACCCTATTGACCAGGAAATTAGCGGAACAAGCAGGTGAGGGCTGTTACGATGCCGGGGGTATCTTTGCTTTAGAAGAATTTGCCTGCCTGATCAAAAACGCACCTGTACTGGTATCGGTCAACACGGGTACCATACACATCGCAGCGGCGGTGAAGACCCCGGTGGTGGTCTTGTACGCCCAAACCAACCCACAACATACCCCGTGGCAGGTGCCCTGTGTAGTATTGCCCTTTGCGGTGCCCGCCCATGCCCGAAGCCGGAACGAGGTCATCGGGTTTGTCAACCGTACCCGGTACAGCGAGCCGGTGGCCATGCCAACGGCCCCTGATGTGGTCCAGGCGGTGCACAAGCTGCTCAGCCCGCCAGGCTCACCAATTCAACCGTTTCCCGGAATACCAAGTGAAAATCCGGGGATCGCAGCCAGTTGATCGTACGGTGGACGCGGGTATCCAACGGCCCCCAGCGCTGTGGTTCCCCATCCATACTGATCACGATGCTTGGCGTTTTGAAAGCCGAGGCAATGTGCGATACCCCCGTACAATTGGAGATCAGCATGGCCGCGTTTTGGATTAGCGCGCCCACCGCCCCCATGGAAGTTTGCCCTGCGGTATTGATCGGTTGGTGGCGCATGTGGCTGATCACCGCAGCAATGATCCCGCTTTCTTCTTTAGTGCCCGTGATCACCGCCTGGTACCCTTCATCGATACAATAATCAGCCAGAGCCGCAAAGTATTTCACCGGCCACTGCCGGTAACTGCCCCGGGACCCGGGATGGATGCAAACATATTTTTTCGGCTCGATACCCAGGGCCAAGCCGTCTAAAGCATCATAGTCAGCTGTACTGAGCGGGTACTCCAGTTCATTGCCCTGTGCGGCAATGCCAAGAAACTCCATCAGGCTGATGTGCCGGTCGATCTCGTGGCCATGATCGGGATAGGTCATGAACAAGCCATTGTCAGGCGCGTAATGACCATCGTTTTTGTAGCCTGCTGTATGCCTGGCACCAAACAGCTCGGCCATGGGGTTAACGACCGAACCGTTGCCCTGCATTTGGATGACAAGATCAAATTCCTCACTTTGCACCTGTTGCAGGAACCGGGTAAAGGCAGTGACGTCAACGCCCTGCTCCGGCAAACCCGGATAGCCCGGAAAATGGATGAACTTATCGAAATAATAGTTGAACCTTTCCGTGAAGGATTTACCCCAGGGCAGTCCCAGCAAGGTGATCTCTGCCTTCGGGTATGCCTGGCGCAAGGCCCTCATGGCCGGAACCATGCAAAGCATGTCACCGAGCTGCAGGGCGCGGAATAGGGCTATTTTTTTGATCTTTGAGGGAGGAAGTTTCATAATTGTTCAGATAAATAATACACGATATTTCACAGCACCATACTATTCCCTGAAAACCGAGGCAAAAGAGATGATGACAGTTTTGCGGCCAGCAGGATGCCGTCCTGTATGATACAGGCCGCAGAATGATGGAATGCGGCGTTGACGCCCAGTGTGTACATTGAATTTATTTTGGTAGGTAGGTAACTGCAATCCCGGTAATGACCGGTTATTTATTTTTTACTTAAGTTCATTTACGCTTCGTGCTGCCGATCGCCCAGGCGATGAGGACAGGTTGCAGGAACAGTCGTGCTAAACGTTTTGCGTCGGTATTCAAACCAAAGGCGCTGCGGTCGTGGGTGTACTGCGCCAGGTTTCCAGGGAAGACAGCCGCAAAAAAGCCGGCAGCGAGATAACCCGCTTTAGGACGTTGCTTCCTGGGAGCGATGATCAGCGTGCTGCCCAATAAGATCTCGGCAAAACCCGAATACAACACCGTATCGTCTTTTCTTAGCGGGACCCAATCGGGTACCTGTGCTCTGAACGCCTGACGCGCAAATGTTAAATGACCTATGCCTGCGAAGATCAGACCGGCACCGAGCAATACCCGGCTGCCATTTTTGATGATAGTATGGTTCACTTTTATTTTTTAAAATTTTGAGCGCATCAACCCAATTGGAATGGCCGTTAATTTCTTAGCTATCAAAAAACAGATGCGATGGGTTTAAGTTTTAAATAAATTTATTTTCTTAAAATGATAATCTTGTAAAACTTTAGGGTATTGCAGGATGTTTTAATGCAACAAAACCAACACTTATAACTATGAAAGCAGCCGTGTTCCACAAGCCGGGCGATATCCGTTACGATACCGTCGAAGACCCGAGAATTGAAGATGCGAGAGACGTGATATTGAAAGTAACCTCTACCGCTATCTGCGGCTCCGATCTGCACATCCTGAGTGGCGGCGTGCCGCAGAAAGAGCCCATGGTCATGGGGCACGAGTTCATGGGCATTGTTGAAGAAGTCGGCAGCGCGATCACTGATCTGAAGCGTGGTGACCGTGTGGTCGTTCCTTTCCCGATCGCTTGCGGTCATTGCTTCTTTTGCCAGCATGGTGCATCACCGGCTTGTGAGAACTCAAATTATAAACACTATGGCCCCGATGGCGATATGCTTGATCAAAAAGGCGCGGCGCTATTCGGTTACACGGACCTGTACGGGGGATATTCCGGCGGACAAGCCGAATATGTACGCGTGCCTTACGCCGATATCAGCCCAAGGGTAGTGCCGGATAATTTGACGGATGAGCAGG
>JAESTD010000274.1 GCA_016763755.1 Mucilaginibacter sp. | reverse complement strand
TTCCCATTCCGAACAGAGAAGTTAAGCCCGCCAGAGCCGATGGTACTGCAGTAAAATGTGGGAGAGTAGGTCGGTGCCAACTTTTATTAAAAGCCTTCGCTGGAAACAGCTGAAGGCTTTTTTGCGTTTATAGCTTTTGGGGAGAGAGTTACCAGTGGATTGTAGTTGTTTGTGGAGCGTGAAGCGATTAGCTACAGCATCCACCTGACGATTTCCTGTCGTCATATTCGTCGTGCCTGCGAAACCATTTTGTGCCATCTTCCTCGTTGCGGCCAAGTGGGGCGCGATCAAGCCATTGATACATACCCCAAAGTGCATCGAAACCACGCTCGTAGGCGGAATAGGTATGGTAAACTTCTCTATCCATTAATGCAAAAGCACTCATCCCAGGTGCTTCACGTATATAAGTAAGCCAATCAACACCGGTGGTAGCCGCTAAACGTTCGCCTGCTTCAGGGATTTGATCTGCAGCTTCCACTTTTTCATTTCTTGAACTTACATTTCCGCTCCGGTAATTATGATGTATGTTACCATTACGTTGATCTTCTTCTGTAAACGAAACATTAAAATCGTAGTTAAAATCGCTTTGAAAAGACGATGCCCAAAAAAAAATCCAGCCCATGCGCTTTTGATACTTAAGCAACGTTTGCAGCGGTGCACGAGAGACTACTGCAAACATTACATCGTGATTAATGAGATGTGGGATAAAACCATTAAAGCCATCAGCGATGGACGAACAAGTAGGGCATCCGGCTTCGTACTCAGGGCCGTACATGAAATGATAAATAAGAAGTTGCGAATTTCCGCAGAAAAGATCTTTAAGGCTCATTTTGCCTTCAGCCGTGTCAAATTCATAAGTTTTATTTACTTTAACCCAAGGTAACTCCATGCGCATCTTGGTCACCTGGTCATTTTGATGGGTAAGCGCCTTTTCGGCTTCAAGTAACTCTTTTCTTGCTTTAAGCCATTCATCCTGAGTAACTACAGCATGTTTATGAATTGAGTTTTGCATTTTAATAATTATTTACACGTTTAAGCCTCCCAAAATAATTCTCTTGGTTGCTATTTCCAATGCAGATTAAAGTTCAAATCTTCGTTCAGATTGTTGCAACAGTGTGACGACGTTAATCTTAATTTTCTTGTTAGCGACTTAACTAAAGAAATAACCGATTGCAACTTGTATTGTTTAGATGTATTGCTATGTGTGCTATAGTTGACAGTTCAAAAGAGTGCATTAGCGGACGTGCGCCGATCGTGCTAATCGAGTTGGGATGTTTCGACAGGCTCACCATGACCTGGTTGTTGAGCATTGCATTTTCCACTCCTAAACCCGATAGCAGCGGATACCGGCCTTCGAGGGTAAGGCCTGCAGGCGTATAATCCGCCGCGGCGGAGGGGCTACCGCAACCTACAAGGTACTGAAATAACGTTTACTGAATAAACTACCTTCCGCCTATGCGGCCAAACTCGCTGCCGCTGGCGTTGGTGATCACGCGGTACACCGTCCAGTCGTCGGTTTCGTATACCTTGCGGAAGTTGAGGTCGGAAATGGCTTTGCGGATGCTGACGATGTATTTATCGTTAAGCTGGGTATAGCCCGATTGGATGTTGCGGGCATTGGCTACTATCACGTAATCCACATACTTATCAGGCGACTCCAGCGCGCTCAGGAAGTTGCCCTGGTATGGCATTATCATGGGCCTTATATCTTTGGTGAAGGCTACAATAGGGTAGGCAATGGCATCATCAACCAGTATATGGGTATCGCTTGGCAGGCTGTTAAGATAGTTGGCAATATCAATATTGTCGGTTGCTACACCCTCTCCGGCGTGGTCTACCAGTACACGGGTAAAGTCGCGTTCTTCGGCAATGCTGGAGTTGCGCAGGTAGTACCATCCAAAATAGATCTGTGTGAGTGATAATACCAATAGTAAAAACTTGAATAATCCCTGCCTTTTAACGGTGCGTGCTTTTAGCACCACTGCCAAAAATGCCAGTATCATAAATATAAGGTAGTACTGGTAGGCTAAAAAAACCTTGTCGTACTTAATGTGCAGGAACTCGATAAACGCAAACGGTATCAGTATGGTGAGTACATGGTAAGTGCTTTCTCTAAACAGGTAAATGGCAACCAGTATCATGGGGGCAAACAGCACCACGCGGGCCGAGAGCAGGAGCGATATTTCGGGTATCTGGTATTGGGTGTTGGTAGATAGGTGGTCGAAACTGAGTTTATCTATCAGCACGTTCCAGGTGGCGTAAGGGCTTTCGGCAAAGTAATTAAGGTCGCTTGCGTGGGTAAGGTTAAGCAGCTTGTAACACAGCACGGCCAGCAGCGGCAGGCTAAACATAATGATGTAAAGCGCAAAGGTTTTGTTAACCAGTTTACGCCTTAACGATGGACTGTTAAAACTCTGGAACAGCCTGAAGATGGATTCTTTTTCGCCCAGGTTGAGGCTATGGAGTGTGATAGCCAATATGAGCGGTAAAAAGAACAGCGTGAGCCATACAAACTTGTAATCGCAGAAGATCAATCCTACCAAACTTAAGCTGGCAATTGATACGTGGAAGGTTGTATTTGAGCGGTAGAATTTGAATAGGTTAAGGAAGAACAGGAAGAAGCAAATCAATATCAGATAGATGCTTTTGCCTGATGCCGCGGTGTAAATGATGCCGGGGTGAAACAGGAAGATCACCAGCAGCAACATGATGTAGATGTTATCCTGCAGCCTTTTTGCGGCGTTGTTTGCGATGATGTAAAATAATACCGCCGTACCCACAGCCGATGCCAGTACCGGTGCCAGTGTGTAGCTTACCGGTGTAAACAAAAACGTTGCATAGAAGGGGATAAGGGGCGATGTTAAGCCCATTGTTTTAAGTCGGTTGCCCAAACCTTCAAACACTATCTTCGCCTTCTCGATATAAAACAACGACTCGTGGTTGTAGTAATCCAACTTATTCAGATACACGGCGCAAACCAGGTAGTAAGCCACCAGGAATAGTGTAATAATAGCTAAATATACTGCGCCGGATATCTTCATGTTATTTTACAAGGTTTGTTGGGCTGTTAACTTTACTTAAACCATGATTTGTTTTTTCCCAATAAAAAGGCTTAACAATAAGCTGGTAAAGGCCCTTATATGCCGATATGGAGTGCATTAGCCAGTATATTGGGTTGGCAATAGCAAATAATATTAATTCGTAAAAGCGGCGTTTAAACACGGCTATCATGTTGATATAGATCATGAGGATATTACCCACCATGAGGTTAAAGATAGACATGAACAACACCCAATCAGGAAACAAGCTGCGGATGCTGGATAGATCAAACACCACATAGCAAATGAATATCAGCAGCAACAGCGGGTATACCAGAAAGGTGATGGGCGTTGCGCCGATAAAGAAGTTGAAACCAAGGAAACCCTTCCAGCCTATCTCGCGGATAAGGTTTGCAGGATCGCGCATGTGTACCAGGTAGGTTTGCATGTTGCCCTTTATCCAACGGCTGCGCTGGCGGATCCAGTTTATCGGTTCGTTATTGGCTTCTTCGTAAGTGGTTGAGTTGATGATGGCAATTTTGTGCCCCTTGGCGTAAGCGCGTACACCTAAGTCGGCATCCTCGGTTACGTTGAAGGGATCCCATGCGCCAAGATCAACCAGTTCCTGCAGTTTAAAGTGGTTACTTGTGCCACCCAAGGGGATGGGGATATCCAGCGTATCAAGCCCGGGCAGCATATAGTCAAACCAGTACGAGTACTCCAGGGTAAACATACGGGTAAGGAAGTTTTCATTACGGTTAAAGTAATTGAGGGCGCTTTGGATGCAGATATATTCCTCAGGCAGTTTATTGAATAGGGTTACCACCTTTTTCAGCTGATCTGTATCGGGGATATCCTCGGCATCGTAAATGGTGAGGTACTTGCCACGGGCAAACTGCAGACCATAATTACATGCTTTGGGTTTGGTTTTAGGCATGTGGAAAGGCACTACAATCACCTCAAATATGGCAGGGAAATCGAGGTTCTTTACCGCGTTGAAGGTTTTATCGTCATCCTCTTCTATCAGCAGTTTTACATCCAGTTTATGGCGTGGATAATCCAGCGATTGAAGGTTCCATATCAGCTTCTTAATCAGTTTATCTTCTTTGTAAACCGGCAGCAATATGGTGTAAATAGGCAGGCCATCATCGTCAACTTTTCGCAGTTCTTCGCGGGTTACGGCTTGGTGCAGCTCAAACCTGGAACCTACCAACGCCAGGAAAAGCTTAAATATGATCGCCACCAAAAAGAACGAACTGATGAGTACGTTAATAATGATGGATGTGTTTTTAAAGCTCAACACCAAACCGATAGCTACCAGCGCTATCAGCACAAAAATGAATATCAGTTGCGCAGTAGAAAAGGTTACTACGGCAGAGCTATCCGGATCGCGCTTTACCAGCTCAAATACTGATGCTTTTACATATTCCTCGCCCAATAGTTTGTTGCTTAACCAGGTGATATCAAGATCTGATGTAAGCACGATCTCGGCGTCCATATCATAGGTAAAGCGGATAAAGTCATTCACCAGCTCATCGTCAGGAGCGGTCATGAGGGTAACAACTCTTCCGTTCTCTATACGCAGCGGCAGAAACAGGCGCTCGTGCGCAAAGGGCAGGTCTATCTTATCCAACACATCCTGGTCATAAGCTTCCTCGCGCGGGTGCTCATTGATGGTGAAGCCTGCGTTAAGTAAAGACCTGTCGTAATTTTTACGTGAGATATACCCCGATGTAAGCGCTATCTTGATAAACGACAGGCCCGATTCCTGCGCGTAAGCTTCGATGCTTTCGCGTTCGGAGGCGGTAAGGAAACCGTCGTTAACCAATAAATCAGGAATGGATACACTCATGAATAAGTTCTCTGTTCTAAATTAAACCTTATGTGCAGCGACAAAATACCGCTGCACATATCCCGCATAAGAGAAATTAGTCGTTAAATAACTCCTGTGATTTTTGTACTCTCGAACGTATATAAAGGAATGATAAAAGGATAAGCACCAGGATACCCAATAGTATGTACAGGTTATAATTATCCCAGAAACGCATTAAAGCGCTCTTCGTATCTACATACTCCAGGTTATCGCTCGATTTATTGATGTTGAACAGGTATTTGTTGTTGTTAACATCAGATATACAAACGTTACTTGATAGGGTTGATAGCTGCTCTGTTATTGATTTTGAGGCCGCCAAAAATGCTTCAGATAAATGCTTACCCGTTGCAGTTAACACCAGCGTAGCGTTATTACTACGACCGTAGAAGATCTGCGCTAAGCCATTTGATGTGGTATCAGACAGCGAATACACTACCGTATTGTTATCGGTGTTATACAACCTGAAATCCTTATCGAACTTGATAGGTGCATCAGGGAATTCGCCGCTCTTAAACAACTGGTCGTCTTTAGATAGCAAGGCAATGATGTTGCTCTTTTTAAGATCGTTTGAAGTTAACTCATCAGAGTAAGAAAACTCAGGGAAGTTGTTTGCGTTGATGTTGTTGTTCAGCTCATAAATGATCTCGCCCATTGCACCGGCAGCATGTTTTGCATATGGTTTTGATACCACAATGCGGGTAGTGCCGCGGTTAAATGCTTCGGGATATTGATAGAAGCTCAGATCGCTGGTGATGAATGGATTTTTAGATTCGAGGTATGATTTATCAACATCAATCTCTGCAAAGAAATTGGTAAAGCTGTTACGGCAATTACCTGCATTCGGGTAAAAGCGAAACTCGCACTCCAGCGTATTATATTTATGGTGCTGATACCTGTTAATGGTAACCGATGTATTTAATTTACCGGATGCATCAAGCTTTTCGCTGCTTAGAAGCAAACCGTTTAGGTAAATATTAAAGAAACCGCGGTCGCCGGGGTTTAGGCTGCTGTAATTGGCAACAACTTTAATCTCCACCTCTTTAGGGGTAAAGCTAAAATCCGAGTTTTTAAAGTTGAACGCGCTTTTTAATGCACCTATACCCGAAAGGAAATCGCTAACACCGCCAATTTGCTTAAAGGTAAGTTTTGATCGATTTTCATCGATGCTTTTGTAGAAAGTATTCTGCGCTTTGTTTATCAGCAGGTAATCGCCAAATGTAGAGTTCAATACATTCATGTTACCTAATGCAGTGATGGTTTTTTCGTAACCTACATCATCACCACCAGTAACAAACAACACCTCTGTAGGTACCACCTCTTGTGCTACCGAACGCGTTGGTACAAACTTGCCATTTACATCAACCATATTGGTGATGGTATCAGTAATAGTTGCAACAGATTTGTTAAGATATAACAAACCCTGATTGCTTTGCGGCGTAACTTTTATAAGGCTACGCTGTGCCTCGGGTAAAGTGTTGATAGCGCCAACCATAATGTAGTTCCTAACGGTATCAGGCAGTTGGTCTATCTGGTATACACCTATGTTACGTTGTTGGGTTTTCTTTAAACGAGCATATGCCCAGGCAACGGCTTTAAGATCGTGAAGGGTAGGGTTGCTGTTGTAAACAACGGCGGTTTTGCTATCAAAGCAATTGCTGATATTGATGTTAGAGAAAAAGTTTTTGTTGCTTTTGGTTAACGACAGGTACGAGTAGTTTTTAATTTTTACCCACATAGCCGGATTATCCAGATCGCGACATTGGTCGTCAGTAATGGTCAACGATGTTTTAACCTGTATCTTCAGATAGTTATCAGCAGGTACATCGGCACGACTAAGGTTTATCTGGATCCTTTGGATAGAATCTTTTGTTAAACGCCCGCTATAAACCGGCTTGGTGCCGATAAAGAGGTTGATATACGATTTTTCGCGTATCAACGCCTGCGATGGTTCAATAAAAAGAGACAGCTTACTGCCATTCATTTCATACTGGGGGGTAATCTTAAAATAGAAAGATACCGCTCCGCTCATACCAAAAATGGGTTCATCATCATTATGCCCCATTGATTTGAATGAGATGATCTTCTGCGTTTGACCAAAAGCAATCGTGGTAAGAAATATGAAGGCTAAAAGGGTGAAAAATCTTTTCATCAGGTTATAGCGTTAGTTACAGATTATTAGCGTGTTATTAGTTTATTACAGAGAATTCTACTCTAAAATAGTTTCCGTTATCGTTGCTGCGGTAAGTAAGCTCGCCGCCAAGTTCTTGTGTCATCAGTTTGGCAATTGAAAGGCCCAGGCCCAACCTGCTTTCGCCGGAACCACCCGATGCATCGTTCAACGTTTTCAGTTTATTGAACATCATATCCAGCTCGTCCTGCCCAATTGGTACGCCTTCGTCAATTATTTCAAAAACAAACCTTTGGCGCTGCAAACCGGTAACCACGCGTATGCTGTTATTGGTTTGCGAAAATTTAATGGCATTTGATAGCAGATTTTGAAATACCTGCCCAACAAATACCTTATCCAGCTTTACGTTTAAAGGCAATTTAAGGATATTATCAACCAAATGGATATTCTTCATGTTGGCGGTTTCCTGCAGGCCTCTAAACACATGCGTAACCTCGCTGTTGATATCAAAGATCTCCAGATTGAACTTCATATCAGGGGACTCAATCTCTTTAACGTCCATTAGTTTATTAAGCATATACTGCATTTTATCAGATGCTTCTGAAATAAACTGGGTATATTCTTTCT
This sequence comes from Mucilaginibacter sp., assembly GCA_016763755.1. Classification (GTDB taxonomy): domain Bacteria; phylum Bacteroidota; class Bacteroidia; order Sphingobacteriales; family Sphingobacteriaceae; genus Mucilaginibacter. The sequence continues at coordinate 2,933 of JAESTD010000274.1, read as the reverse complement.
GGTCGTTACTTAAGCGGTAATCTTCTTCTTTAAGCATATTGTTACTCATCACAATCTGCCCTATAAGGTTTTTCAGATCGTGCCCGGCAATATTAATAAAGTTATTTTTTTGGTCATCAAGCTTGCGCAGTTGCTCATACTGGCGGTCAATGATGTTGTTTTTTTCGTTGATGTTCTGGTTTTGTTCTTTCAGTTGTTCGTTTGATTTCTCTATCAATAACTGAGAACGTACATCGCGGCGTATCACTTTATAACGTACATTAGGGATAAGGCAAGATATAAAGGCAATAATAAAGAACATTGAGCCACCGTTATTTATCACCAGCTCAAGCGTGTATTCACTAAATATATTGTAAAATATAGCAAGCAATAAAAAGGCGATAAGCCCTTGTATAATGGAGTTAATGGGCTCCCAAAATACCTGCAGATTAAAAAACAGCAGGATGATGGCGTAAATAAGGTAATAGGTGGTTTGTTGCTGAATGTTTACGATGTTACAAAGGAGCGCGCAAGTAGCAGATAGTATAAAGAAGCAAATATGTAATAATGTACGATAATTGTAATTGCGTATCTGGAACCAGCTGTACAAACCATATATGATCAGCACGGAAATAATGCGTACTATAAAAAATTGCAGCCAAATAGTTGGAGCAAAAATATAGTCAACCACACTGAATATCGGATACAAGAATATTATCATCCAGATAATATTGTTGGTTTGATACCAGGCTTTTTTGAGTATCTCCTTTTTATACTCCTCTTTTGAAATTTGAACAAACATTTGTAACCTTATTTGTATATATCAGCTTAAATAACTGTTAAGAAAGTGTGAAAAGTAAACAACTTAAAAATATTGTACCAAAACTGCTTTTAATAGTGTTTATAATAACTCCAAGTATAAGCACAATCCCCGTTATTGCAAAAAATAATCCATTGCCCCAAAATACGAGGCAAATAGCGTTTAAGCGGGCGCGCAGCCTGGATAATGGTATAAGTGTCTCCTGGCTCGAACAAACCTGGAATACCAAAGTTTGGGATGAAACACCTCTTAAAACTTCAGGTTTTGAACTTTTGAGAAAATTAAATATAAAAACCATAAGGTTACCGGTTGCTTTTGAATACTTCAAAGACACAGGCGTGCCTGATGAGAAAGTATTTACACAAATTGATGAAGTTTTGAGACAATGTAAAAAGTACGACTTTAACTTGATCATCGATTTTCACTATGGTAAACTTACAGATAATAACTTTTTAACCGAAACGCCTAAAATAATTGCCCTTTGGTTAAACTTAACTAAAAGATTTATACGCGAAAGCCACGATAAAGTTTTTTTTGAGCTTTACAATGAACCCCCACCTATTGACCCAAAAGTGTGGCATGATGCTGCCTATAATATGGTCACCGCTATTCGCAAGGTTGATAAGAACCGTACCTTAATTATAGGGGCATCAAACTTTAATAGTATCTATGAACTTAGCCGCATGCAGAGGTTGGCTGATGAGAACATTATTTATACTTTCCATTTTTACGAACCGTTTTTATTTACCCACCAGGGAGCAGATTGGGTTGGAGCGCAAATGGCCACAACCGGCATCCCGTTTCCTTACAATGCTGCAACCTACCCGCCCATGAACCCAAAAGTTGCCGGTACCTGGGGCGAGAATAATTATCATCAATATTTGAAAGATGGAAATGAGCAATCCATCCATGATAAATTGCAGATAGTAAAAAAATGGGCCGACAAATATTATGTGCCCGTAATATGCGGAGAGTACGGTGTTTATAATAAGTATGCCGACCAAGATAGCCGCTGCAGGTATATCAAAGCTATGCGGCAAAATTTAAAAGTCGTAGGCATACCGGGCATATTGTGGGATTACAATTCCAATTTTAGTATTTTTAATGGCGAACCCTCTTTAGAAAATTTACCTGATTGTATGAAACAAGCCGTTGGGTATAACGGTTCTAAATAAATACATTAAATTGATTACCTTTGCGCACTAATACGGATATATGAAATTTTTCGAAGAAAAACGACGTGAGGTGATGAAGCACATAGAAAAGTTCATGCTTGAAATGATGAACGAGTACTTGAAGCCCATCGATACCATTTGGCAGCCGTCAGACTTTTTGCCTGATAGCTCCAGGGATACGTTTTTTAGCGAAATAAAAGAATTGCAGGAAAGCGCACAAGGCTTGTCTTACGATCTGGTAGCCGTATTAATTGGCGATACCATTACCGAAGAAGCCCTGCCTACCTACGAATCGTGGTTAACCATGGTTGAAGGTGTTAGCGACAATGAAGAAGGGGGCTGGATGAAATGGACACGCCACTGGACCGCCGAGGAGAACCGCCATGGCGATCTGCTTAACAAGTACCTTTATTTAAGCGGCCGTGTTAATATGCGCGCTATGGAAGTATCAACGCAGTATTTGATTGCTGATGGGTTTGATATAGGCACCGGGCATGATCCATATCGTAACTTTATTTACACCTCGTTCCAGGAGTTGGCAACTAACGTATCGCACCGCAGGGTGGCATCGCATGCTAAAAAGGCAGGTGATACCTTGTTATCAAAAATGTGCGGTGTAATTGCCAGCGACGAGGCTCGCCACGCTAAAGCTTACAAATATTTTATCGAACGCACATTTGAGGTTGATGCCAACGAAGCCATGCTGGCCTTTGAAGATATGATGCGCAAGAAAATTGTAATGCCGGCGCATTTCCTTCGCGAGATAGGCCTTAAGATAGGGCAAACCTTCGGCCACTTTACCGATGCTGCACAGCGTTTGGGTGTTTATACAGCTATTGATTACGTTGATATATTAAAGGAATTGATACTGATTGGCACATTGCCAGTATTACAGATCTTAAAGAAGATGCGAAAAGGCCCGCGATTACATTATGGCCTTACCGGACAGGTTACTGCGC
>JAESTD010000273.1 GCA_016763755.1 Mucilaginibacter sp. | reverse complement strand
TCATTCTTTCGGTGGAGATCGTCATTATCGCATTGGGAGAAGTGTCTGGAGAGAAGATGTTGATACAAGTGATCACCATATCCATCGTCGCACTTGTGGCCACCATAGGCGTCTACGGAATGGTCGCCCTCCTTGTCCGTTTGGATGATATCGGCTATCGTTTGATCAAGTCGTCGGATCAAAAAGGCCTGATGACAATGATCGGCAATGGCCTGGTAAAAGCCTTACCGGTTATCATCAGGATCCTGACGGTTGCCGGCACGGTCGCCCTCTTATTGGTGTCCGGCGGTATCTTCGCGCATAAGGTCCCGTACCTGCATCAATTCCTGCCTAACCTGCTCAGCGTCTTCCGCGAGCTTTTGTTCGGCATTTTAGCAGGTTTGATCGCAATGGCCTTGGTCAGTGCCGGAAAAATGATATTCCCTAAGGAAAGTATGGGCAAGCAGGGATAAGCCGGCACTTAACCCTACCAGTTATCTTAAGGCAGAATGAAGGGTAGGATATCGGATCCCGTGAGCTTCCCTTACAGGCATACCGTGCGGGAAACCCGGAAGCGCTGAAATAATCAAACGGCGTAAGGGTAAAATTTGGGTGGATAGCAACCCTAGTCGAAGAAATGCTTTTTACTTTTCTCTACTTGTTAAATAAAACTGTTTTTAGCCGGAAATTTTAGTTTGTCAAAGCTTTGTTTGCAATTCAATTATTCGACCTGATCAGCGACGGCTTGTACAGGAATTTTAAACCAAAAAACACTTCCCGTACCAATTTCACTTTCGGCGCCAATGGCCCCGCCATGCCGCTTTATAATTTCCGAACAGATAAACAATCCAAGACCAAGACCGGAATATTTTTTTCCGCCATGATCAGCACGCCAATAACGGTCAAACAAATGAGGTAAATGGTCAGCAGGAATTCCCGGCCCCCGATCTGCAACAGCTATTTTAATATAGGTTTCTGATGCCTCAAATAATACACGGATGATCTTTGAATCAGGGGCATATTTAATTGCATTATTTAAAAAGTTAATCACAACCTGCTCGATCCGGTGTTCATCGGCAAGCATCATGAGGTCAGGATCACCCTCAAACTGAATTTCGTATTGATTTTCAGCCGTGATCAGGGTACTCGCATTTTGCAGCATTCCCTGGACATTAAAATCATTTAACTCCAGTTTGAGTTTGCTTTGACTAAAGCGGTTAATGTTGAGCAGATCGTCTACCAAAACGGTGATCTTTTCGATTCCTTTATTAGCGCTGCCGATCAGTTTTGGCAGGAGCGGATTGGCAGTTTCACTTTTAAGCCGTTCCAATAATTGTAAAGTGGCTTTCAACCCGGTGATGGGTGTTTTCAATTCATGGCTGGCGACACTCAAAAAATCATCTTTTTGCCGCTCTATATTCTTCTGCTGCGTGATCAGTCTGGAGACGCCGACAATTCGGTCAGCAATGCCGTTGGTGTATCTGGGAATACCGTGCGCACCGATCCAATGGCGGGAACCATCCGGCCATTCAATCTCGTATTCCGCTTCATAAATGGCGTGCTCTTCTGCGGCGGTATCTACTTTTTTCCTGACGATATCTCTATATTTCGGGAGCATGGCCTCGAATAGTTGCGGGTAGGTAAAATCATCGCTAACCGAACGTCCGAAATTTCTTTTGAACTGGTCATTCGAAATCATATGCCCTGTAGCGAACACCGCTTCTGCCATCCCGAGAGCACTGGCCTCCATAGCCATGTTCAGGCGAAGATTGACTTCGGCAAGTTCTTGCGTTGCGCTCCATAATTCTGCACGGCTTTGCTCCAGTTCATGCCGGTTGTTTACCTCGTCGGTAATATTGATCACCGTTACCAGGATAGACTCGATAGACCCATCCTTCTCCACGATCGGATCGTATGAAAAACTGGCGTAATGTTTTTTTAAAACGCCGTCCACGGTTCCAAGGATCACTTCGGTTTCCGGGAGGGTAAACCGAAGCCCGCTCGTCATCACACCGCGCATGCGGCCCGGATTAGGCTGATTTTTTAATTCAGGAAAAATCTCTACTAAGCCCCGTCCGATTACCTGCTCAAGGCTTCGCCGCCAGACACTGAGCATAGGTTGATTGGCAACGGTAACGACAAGGTCTTGTCCCTTTAAAATGGTCATTGCGATCGGTGTATTCATGACCATCGCTTCCAACCGATGCGCAGCTGCTTCAGCTGCCTTTGTGCGTTCGTTCACCTGGCGTTCCAGATCTTCACTTAGTTCAGACAAAGATTGACGGTTACGGTCTAATTCTCCGTTGATGGCGTTCAATTCATCATTTGCAGCCGCAAGTTCTTCGTTAAGAGATTGTTCCTCCGCCAGTTTTTGAATTGCATCCTTTTTTAAAACGCTATCTGTGACCTCTGAAGTTGTATGCAATAAACAATAGAGGTCTCCCGCATCATTCCGCAAGGCCCGGTATTCGTAATCGTAATACCTGATCTGAAGTTCACCGTCCAATAAAATTTCCGCCGGGACGCTTTTGCCGGTAACCGTAACACCGGTACGGATAACGGATGATAGTTCGTCTAAAAAACGTTGCCCGGCCAATTCCGGGATGGCCTCTGCCAGCGGCTTGCCAATAACCGATCTGTCCCGGCCCCAAAAGTCAAGCATGGTATCCGAAACGGCTTCGATGTACAAGAAATCGGTGGTGTAGACAGCAACAGCGGGAGATAATTCCGAAAAAATATTCAGTAAATCGTTGCTTTTCAGCAGCGTATTGCTCTTCATCGCTTTAACAAAAGTGTAGGACAATATAGCGTTTTTACGAATTAAGCGGAGCGCAATTCTTGTGGGTCGCCGCTGCTCATGTTCCGACGATCAACTGTAGTTCAAACGTTTATTTAGCTGGTCTTAATTACCTTGATAGCGTTTGGCCCCTTTTGTCCGGGCTCTGCTTCGAAAGTGACTTTGTCGTTCTCTTTGATTGGAAAGTTCACTGCATTGATATGAAAAAAGACGCTTTCCTGCGTTTGCATGTCTTTGATAAAACCAAATCCCTTTGATTCATTAAAGAACGCGACCGTGCCTTTCCTGATGATTTCGGTTTCTACGTTTTCTTGTCTGAGCGTAGCAATATGGATGTCTTGTGCCACCACTTGTTTCCGGTTGCCAGGTTCCTGGGGTAGGGAAGTTATATCTCCATTGACGTCGACATAAGCCATCATGTTTTCGATGCTCTGACCCTTGACAGCATTGGTTTTACGATCCTCAGACCGATTTTTTTTATCCTGTTGTTTTCTGAACTTTTTCTTTTCGCGTTCTTTTTTATTGAAGGTCTCGGTTGATCTGCCCATCTTTTGATCTGAAAGTGTAATAAAAAAAGCACCCTCCAATTTGAAAGATGCCTTTAGAATGATGATATAGGGTATTAAGCTATTTTAACATTGACTGCGTTTGGTCCTTTACGGCCTTCTTCAACATCATAACTGACCGCGTTGTTCTCACGAATGTTGTCAATTAGTCCTGATGAATGAACAAATATCTCGTTGCCACCATCATTCGGTGAGATAAAGCCGAAACCTTTTTTTTCATTAAAAAATTTTACTGTTCCTTGTTGCATTATAATGATTATTAATATGCCCGCAAGGTAGGTAATATAAATGGTATATTTTCTCATTAGTAAAAATATTTAACATTTAGTAAATTTCGAATCCTTTTACCTCACATATAAATTGTCCTTTGGGTTTACATCGGCATCCATTGCGTTACCCAGTGTGATCTTGGAAATGCTACCGGCGTGTTTAATGGAGATATTGATATCACGGTTCCCTTTCTTCCAGATCGCTGCGGTTTTGGTAATGGTCTTTTGACCAGTAGTTTTAAAGTTAATGACGAGATGGACAGGCACCGGGGCCCCGCCCTTATTGACGATACGGATCCGGAGCTGATCGCGGATACGGTTCACCTGATGGATAGCCAGGTCGGGAACGGCTTTCTCGAAATACCATTTCTTCCAGTACCAATTTAAGTTTTCATTCGCACCCGCATTCATACAGTTAAAGAACTCATAGGGAGTAGGGTGCTTTCCTGCCCAAGTATTGATATAATACTGCATGGCACGAATAATTTTCTTTTCGCCAAGCATCTCCTTCAAATAGAATAAGGCGAGTGCAGGTTTAAGGTCCTTATCTGCGAAACGCGCCTTTCCGTATAATTGCGCTGTTGGCGTCATAATGGGTACATCTTCCGCTAATCCTGCATAATCGTTCACCGGACTGATATCATATTCCAATTTCAGGCCGGGCGCGATCAGGGGATGAAAGAGGAACTCGGTCATGGTGGCCCAGCCTTCATCCATAAAAGAATATTTGGTTTCGTTCGTCCCTACATAGAACGGAAATATCGTATGGAACACTTCGTGTGCCGTGAATTCAACAACGTCCTTTTCATCTTCAAAGGGCAGGTTGTTGACCATCATCGGGTATTCCATCGCATCCAAACCATCCACGATCGTGATATGCGGGTAGGGAAAAGCGATGCCCGGCAGCGAATGACTGATCAGGTCAACCGTCTTGCGCGCATACTCGACCACGTGCAGATAGGTCTTGTGATCCGGGTGATAAACCGCATCAACGCGTGTCCGGCGCTTCGATTTTTGATCCACTAAAATGCCGGATGCTTTCCAGATGTAATTATCGCTCACTGCAAATGCCAGGTCGGTCACGTTACGCGCTTCGAATTTCCAGGTATGAAACGATTTATTATTGGTCACCTTGCCCGCTGCCAGATCTTTTGCCGTGATAATGTCTGTGACGCCATCACTGAGCTCGGCTTTCCGTAACCTTTCAACGATCTCCGGCGCAAAGGTATCGCCTGCATTTTGAAGGTCCCCCGTCGCCCAAACACAGTACTTTCCGGGGACGGTGATATTTGCTTTAAAATCGCCGTAATCATTGTAAAACTCCTCCTTGCCCAGGTAATCGTATTCATTCCACCCGTCTACGTCATCATAAACAGCGACCCTTGGGAAAAAATAAGCAACAAAAAGCGTCCCGGTATCGATCTGCCCGGTGCGGATAAAAGACCCTTTGTTCAGGATGTAATGGTAGGTTACTTTGATGCTGATGTGCTGCTGCGGATGAATCCCGACCCCTTTGATGAACATATTGGTACCCCTGACGCTCCGCTGCTTATTTTCGATGGCTTTGTGGTCGATCTCCAAGTCCTCTATCACGACACCCCCGGTCAGGTCATCCGGCGAAACTGCTGCATTACGCATGCTGTTGTCCTTATAGAGATTGGGATACAGTTTAAACACCAGCTTTTTTAAGGTATCCGGGCTGTTGTTTTCATAGGCGATCAAAGCAGTCCCTGTTATTTCCCTTGACGAGGGATCAAAGTTGATGTCAAGCTGGTAATCCGCTTTATTTTGCCAGTAATTTTTACCGGGCATCCCCGTTTGCGTCCTGGTATGTTTAACGACAGCTATAGAGGTATTGCGGTCAAGGGGTAAATCTTGTGCGGTTGCCTTCAGGACAAACAACGATAACAGGAAAAGGAAAAACAATTTATTTTGCATTGGGCAATCAGATCATTTTTAGCTTGCGGCTAACATTTCACAATGATAAAAAAATCCCTGCGCTGAAAACCGATTTTCCGATCTTCTTAAAATAGCTGTTCCATCTTTATTTGGATTGATGGGCCCCCATTTTCGGGAATGCCCCGGTTTCGTACCAGGCGTTTTCGGGGCGGTCGGCGGGAAAACCGTGTTGCGCACGGTAGGCTTTTCGTTCGGCGGTAAAGTTCCACCAACGCTTGCTGTCATCTTGATGCGCAACATAATGTACCAGCAAACGGTAAGAATCCTCCACACATGGGTCCGCCCAGCAACCGCAGTGTTTTTCAAACCCATCAAAAAGTTCGACCGCGGTCCTACCTTTTAGATCGTCCGGTGCGTAGTAACCCTGGGCGATGAGTTCCCTGGCAAATCCGATACCCAGTGAAGGTATGCTTTGAAACTGGGCGAGCGCAGAAAGTTCCCTGGCCCGGTCCGCTGAAGCCTGCACCATAGCCGCTATTTCGTCGGGTGCGTAGTCCTGTAACATCTTCAGCGTTACTTTCTGTTGTTTGAGCAAAGCTTTTTCGTCAGCGCTCAGTACATAATCAATTTTCTTCTTCATAGGTCTTTTAATAACCGGTCCATCTCTTTCTGATGGCCGGTGATCGAGCCGGCGATCTCTTCCTGTTCGTCAACGTTTAGTACCGTGCCATCATAGATCCAATGATCATCCTGGTCAAAAAGAATACGGCCGATATAACGCTCTTCCAAAGCATCGAAAAGGCGGTAGCCTTCACCTGCATCAGGTAAGATACGCACCCACCTTTCCGTACCGGTCCTGGCCGTTGTGGGCTTCTCCTCGAACAACTTACTTCTCATCGAACAAAAGTGGAGAAAAAATATAAAAAAAGCTACAATGATGCTAAAATTATTAGTATGATTTACCCTGCAAAAATGCTGTAAACTGTTCAAATTCAGCAGCCATTTTTATTACTAAGTCCTTTTGATTATATTTCGGGAACTTAATCCTGAGCAATGTTGGTCAAACCCTTATTATCCCTGTTGGCACTGGTGGCGGTGTCAACTGCTTACGGGCAGCAAAAAGGCTATTACCGTACGCCCGCCCTGCACCAAAACACGGTCATTTTTACTGCAGAGGGCGATCTCTGGAAATACGATCTCAACAGCAACCAAAGCAGCCGACTGACCACGAATGACGGTGTGGAGCTGAACCCGGCGATATCTCCCGATGGTAAACAGGTGGCCTTTTTGGGGCAGTACGAAGGTATTACTGAGGTATACGTGATGGATATCAACGGCGGTGTGCCCAAACGCCTCACTTATGAACTGACGAACGGCCAGTTCATTTCCGGCTGGACGAAAGACGGCAAAATACTCTACCGCAGCGAAGGCAATACGGCCTTGCCCCAGCCCCAACTCATTAAATTAGATCCCCTGACCCTAAAACGCCAAACGGTACCCTTATGGCAGGCCTCTTTAGGCAGTTATGACGAGGATGGTGTGTTGTACTTTACCCGGTTCCCCAACCAGGGCAGTAAAACCAAACGCTACAAAGGCGGCTTAATTGAACAAATCTGGAAGTTTGATGGCAAACAGGAAGCCAAAACCCTTACCGGCGATTTTGAAGGCACCAGTACCAGCCCCATGTATAGTAGCGGCAGGGTTTATTTCCTTTCAGATCGTGATGGTACAATGAACCTGTGGTCGATAGACAAAAATGGTAAAGATCCTAAACAGTTAACTACTTCTAAAGGCTGGGATTTGCAAACTCCAACAATGGATGGTGGCAGGGTGGTTTACCAGAAAGGCGCCGATATTTACCTTTACGATATAGCAAGCAACACGGAGAAGCAGCTTAATATAAACCTTATATCAGACTTTGATCAGCGAAAGGCAAAATGGATCAAAAGCCCGGTAAAATCGATCAGTTATTCGGATATATCCCCGCGGGGCACCTACGTCGCGATCGTGAGCAGGGGCAGGTTGTTTGTGTCCCCCGCCAAGAGTGACCGCTGGGTAGAGATCACGCGTAAAAGTGGCATCCGGGTAAAAGACGTACATTTTATTGATGATAAAAGCATTGCCGTACTGTCAGATGAAGGCGGCGAGTATGAAGTTTGGCGTGTAAACGCCGACGGCAGCGGAGAGGCTAAGCAATTGACCAAAGGCAGCAAGGTGATCATATCATCCTTCGCGGTTTCCCCTGATGGCAAGTTCATCGCGTATAACGATAAAAACGATGTGCTGCGCATTGCGGAGACCGCGACGGGCGCGATCAAATTCCAGTACGATAAAGCTTATGGGGGTATCAACGAATTGTCCTGGTCGCCAAACAGCACGTTTTTAAACATATCCCAAAACCTGGAGAATTTAAACTCGCAGATCAGCGTGATCGATACCCGCAACATGAAACTTACACCGGTCACCACGACGCGTTTGAATAGCGGCAGCCCCGCATGGTCTGCAGATGGGAAATGGTTGTATTCCTGAGCGAACGAAACCTGCACTCGGTAACCCGCTCGCCATGGGGCCCGAGGCAACCGGAGCCCTATTACACCAAAACCACTAATATTTACGCCATGGCCCTGGATGCAGAAGCCAAGTTCCCCTTCCTGCAAACCGATTCCTGGCTAACGGATTCTGTTTTTACCACCGTAGATAAACAAGGGGTGACCCAAACCAAAAAGGTCAGTAAAAAGAAACCCGCGGTTCAGCCCGCCAAAGTTTATGATTGGGATGCGGCCCAGCGTTCGCTCTACCAGGTGCCCGTTAAAAGCGGCAATATCGGCAGCCTTAACGTCATCAACGGGTACCTGTACTGGGTGGACGCAGGTGACGAGGGCGACGATGCCGGTTCTAAAATATTTGCCCTTAAAATAACCGAAAGCAAAAAGATAGAACCAACCGAAGTAGCAGCCGGCGTACGCGATTTCGTCGCCTCGGCAAACGGTAAAAAGATACTGATCCGCTACACCAACCAGAACCTGGCGGTTGCCGATGCCGACGGCAGCAAGGTCGATGCCGCCAAAAACAAAGTGGAGCTGAATAACTGGAGTTTTGCCATCAACCCGCAGCAAGACTGGCAGGAAATGTTTAACGATGCCTGGCGGATGATGCGCGATTATTTCTATGACCGCGACCTGCACAAAGTAGACTGGATAGCCGTTAAAAAACAATACGAACCCTTATTGCCGCGCGTGACCGACCGCTACGAGCTCGACGATCTATTGAGCCAGATGGTTGGCGAACTGTCGGCCCTGCATACCTTTGTGTACGGCGGTGACAAACGCAGCCCCTCGGACAAGATCCCGGTCGGCATGCTGGGTGCTAAACTAACCAAGACCAACACCGGCTTCCGCATCGATCACCTCTACAAAGCCGATCCTGACTTTGACAACGTTTCGCCCCTGGCCAGGCCGGAACTACGGATCAAAGAAGGCGATGTGATCACCGAGATCAATAACGTGCCCCTAAAAGATATAGGCGATGTGGGCGAACTGCTCACCAACAAAGTGGATATCCCGGTTAAACTTAGCCTGTCCGATAAAGCCGGTAAGCGCTATGAACAGGTCGTAAAACCGATGAGTATACGCAACTTCTACAACCTGCGCTATGCCGAGTGGGAGTACTCCCGGAGATTAAAAGTAGATAGCGCAAGCAACAACGATATTGGCTACATCCACCTGAAAGCCATGGGGGGCGACGATATGGACGATTTTGTGAAACAGTTTTACCCCGTATTTAACCGGAAAGGATTGATCCTGGATGTGCGCCAGAACTTTGGCGGTAATATTGACAGCTGGGTGCTGGAAAAATTACTCCGCAAAGCCTGGATGTACTGGCAGGGCAGAAGCGGAGGACCCACCTGGAACATGCAATATGCCTTCCGCGGCCATATGGTCATCCTGTGCGACCAGCAAACCGCCTCAGACGGCGAGGCCATCTCAGAAGGCTTCCGGAGACTGGGCTTGGGTAAAGTGATCGGCATGCGTACCTGGGGCGGCGAGATCTGGTTATCCGCGGATAACAAACTGGTTGATGATGGCATTGCGACCGCAGCCGAAACCGGGGTATTCGGTCCCGAAGGTAAATGGCTGATCGAAGGCCGCGGCGTCGAGCCGGATATCGAGGTCGATAACCTGCCCTACGAAAGCTACAAAGGAAAGGATGCCCAGCTGGAAACCGCTATCCAATATTTACAAAAAGAGATCAAAGACAAGCCTGTACCCGCGGTCGTATCCCCGCAACACCCCGACAAATCATTCAAATATCAAATTGGCATTCATTCGTTGTCATCAAACTTTTTGCAGGTTTTCAAGTTGATTGGATGCTGGTTCTGAACTTAAATGTTGGAAGAGAAGAATCCAACGTGACCTACAAGGAAAGAGTATGAATGTAACCCAATTTAAAAGTTTGCCTTTTTATATCAAACTGGCTTGTGTTCTTTTTAGCCTGATCTCACTGGTTTATATCGTGATCATCGGTAAAGAAATCCTGTCACCCTTAATATTTTCCAGTCTCTTTGCCATATTGTTGCTACCCTTAGCGCAATTTTTGGAAATGAAGGTTAGGTTACCCAGAAGTGCTGCCTGTATGATCGCTGTGGTCATACTGCTTTGTTCTATCGGGATCATCTTATACGTTATCGGTTCGCAGATCTCCGGATTGGCGAATGACTGGCCCCAGTTCCAGATACAACTGAATAAATCCATTGATGCGATACAGAATTGGATCTCGGCAAACTTCCACGTGGATGCACATAAGCAGCTGACCTATGTCAACAGTGCCAAATCTAAAATTATGGAATCGGGAACAACAGTGGTTGGAGCAACCTTATTAAGCATCTCCGGCATCATGTTGTTCTTAGTCTTTACATTTATTTATACCTTCTTCTTCTTGTTGTACCGCAAGCTGATCATGCGGTTTTTCGAATCTGTTTTCCTGGATGAAAATAAACAGACCGTACATGATATCGTGGAGCAGGTACAGTTCATTATCCGTAAATATATTATCGGCCTGCTGATCGAAATGGCGATCGTCGCAGGTGTTGTCTGTCTTGTGTTCTGGGCCTTAGGGGTCAAATATGCCATATTGCTTGGTTTGATCACCGGGCTGTTCAATATCATACCTTACATCGGTATTCTTACCGCATTGGTCATCAGTGCCTTGGTTACGTTTGCCACCGCTACGGTGCTGACCAAAGTGTTGCTCGTCATCATTACCTTAGTTATCGTACATTTGATCGACAGTAACATCCTATTGCCGCTTGTCGTCGGATCAAAGGTGAGGATAAACGCATTGATCACGGTGCTTGGCGTGATCATCGGCGAGATGATCTGGGGAATACCCGGGATGTTCCTATCCATACCCGTAATTGCTGTGCTAAAGATCATCTTTGACCGGGTAGACAGTCTTAAATCCTGGGGTATCATTTTAGGCGATGAAGAGCAAAAGCAAAATCGTTTGGCCAAAAAAATCACGGACCGCCGGCGGAAATTAGTTAAGGAATAAGCGAGAGTTCGGACACGTCCTTGTTTATGGGATCATGATAGTATAATTTAGCGATATGGAGCAGCTACTCAAATGTTTGGTTATCGATGACGATCCTCAAGTGAATGACTATGTCTGTGAAATGGTGCGGCAAACGCCTTTTCTTCAACTTGCCGGAACATTTGACCATGCAGCGGCTGCCATACATGAGCTTGAACAGGGGGCCATCAACCTCATTATACTGGATATCAATTTACCGGGCGTAGATGGTGTTACTTTTGCCGCTACCCTGAAAGATCTGCCAAATAAAACCATTCCGGCCGTCATTTTGATCAGCGGTTCCCCGGAATATGCCATTGCGGGCTACAAGGTGGACGCCATAGATTACCTGGTCAAACCGTTTTCATACGACGATTTCTATAAGTCGGTTTCCATGGCCCGCAGATTACTGCAAGTGCACAAACCGGGTAATGCGAGTGAATACCTGTTTTTAAAGGTAGAGCATGATTTGGTCAGGGTCAACATTAAGGATATTCAATACCTGGAAAGTCTCAGGGACTACGTAAAAGTGGTCACCGAAGCATCCACGATCACGGCCTTATCTACCTTAAAGGCATTGGAAAGCAAGCTGATCGGCCATCAGTTCATGCGTGTCCACCGAAGTTTTATTGTTAATTTGGACAAGATCGAGTCCATACAACATATGACCATCCGGTTTGGAAAAACGATCATCCCGGTAACCGAACAATATCGTACCGCATTCAAGTCGGTCTTTAGCGATTGGCTTTAACGGATGGGACGTGGTTTTCGTCGCCTGTGATCCGGCTTCGGTCGGACATGATTTATAGATGGTTTTAAAAGGTGTTTTTTTGTCTTAAATAAAAAAAACGCCATGAAAAAAATAGTAATTATAGCCATA
>JAESTD010000020.1 GCA_016763755.1 Mucilaginibacter sp. | reverse complement strand
TATTTATTTATTGTGAAGCAATACTATACCATTTACTTACATTTGGCAAGTATGTACTTTTTTGTATCTTATATACTAAAAAGTATGTAATGCTGATTTTCAATTATTTATACCAGAATAAAAATGAAGGATAATGCAAAGCTGACAGAAGCCACACAATTGTGCGCGGTTGATTATGCCTTTAAACGCATCGGCGGAAAGTACAAAGCTCGCCTGCTTTGGTATTTAGGTTTAAAAGGTGTGTTGCGTTACGGAGAGTTAAGTCGCACGCTGCCTGATATCACTACAAAAATGCTTACCCAAACCCTGAGGGAATTGGAAGAGGATAAGCTTATCAATCGTAAAATGTATCACGAAGTACCACCCAAGGTAGAATATTCGCTTACCGAAACCGGAGAAGAGTTGATCCCATTTATTGAACATCTGCATAATTGGGGCAAAAAACAACAGGAAAAAGAGTTGTTATCGAAAAAAGACGAACGCACGGCGGAAGTTTGTAAAACAGTCTGTGGCGGCGATTAATTGATAAAATCAGGTAAAGGATATACACAATGGTAAAAATTCTATTAAAATAATCTTATAGAGGAATTGTGTACGTACACGATAATTGTATATTTGGTTTGTAAACTCACACCCACTTATGCAATTTAAAGCATCAACATCCAAAATGCGCTTAGTTTCGTTGGACTTTTTCCGCGGGCTAACCATTGCTGCCATGATATTGGTAAACACCCCCGGGGATGAAGAACATGCTTACGCCCCATTAAAACACTCGACATGGAACGGTTGTACCCCTACCGACCTGGTTTTCCCGTTCTTTCTGTTTATGGTTGGTGTATCCATTGTTTATGCGCTGCAAGGTAAAAGGGCTGATGGGGCTAATCACCCTAAAATTATCCGGGGAGCCTTACGACGAATGCTTATACTCATCGGCGTGGGTCTGTCAATTTTCCTGTTTTATAAGTTCGATTTCGCTCATCTGCGTTTCCCGGGTGTGCTGCAGCGCATTGGTGTGGTTTATTTTATCGCTACCATCATCTATTTAAAAACAACTGCAAAATTACGTTACTGGCTATTGGGTATCATTCTGATAAGTTATTACGCCATCATGAATTTCATCCCCATCCCTGATGGACACCCCGCTAACCTTGAACCTCAGTATAATCTCGCTGCCTGGTTAGACAGGACCGTCTTCTCACTTAACCACATGTATAAATATGCCAACGGCTGGGATCCGGTGGGGTTATTAAGTACATGGCCGGCTATTGCAACAGCTTTGTTTGGTATTGTAGTTGGCGAAGTGCTAAAGGACGAAACCCTCTCCGCTAAAACCAAATGCAGCAGGTTGCTTATCATCGGTTTTTGTGCTACCGTGTCAGGTCTTTTGGCTGATATTGTATTTCCTATCAACAAGCAACTTTGGAGCAGTTCGTACGCGTTGTACACCGGTGGTTTGGCCACTTTGGGTTTAACAGCGGCTTATTGGCTGATAGACGTAAAAGGATATAAAAAAATTGCATGGTTCTTTGTAGTGTTTGGCAGCAATGCCATCTCTGCCTATGTACTTTCTGAAATAATGCCCGGAATCATCAACTTCATTGAAATACAACATAACGGCATTAATATGCGCGGAATGGGATTTGTTTATGAGACCGTATTTTTGCAGTATTTGTCATCGGCTAATGCTTCGTTACTGTTCTCGACATCCTTTGTATTGTTGATATGGCTGGGGATGTATCTGCTATACAGGAAGAACATCATCATAAAAGTGTAAGCATAACACTACAATGCGGAAATATCCTATATTTGGTTCCTAACCAATGAAAAAAGCAGCAACGGAACTTACAGGTGTTAAAGAAATAGCCCGAAGGGCAAATGTATCAATCGGTACAGTTGACAGGGTTATCCATAATCGCGCAGGTGTATCTGAAAAAACAAAGCAAAAGGTAACCGCCATTATCGAGGAGTTGAATTTTCAGCCCAATAAAATGGCGAGCCTGCTGGCTACACGCAAAAGCATGAACTTTGCAGTACTGATCCCGGCAGTTTCTGCCGATACCGATTATTGGAGTTTCCCGCTTACCGGTATCGAACAAGCTGCTGTAGAGACCAGACAATTTGGTGTTATGGTTAAGCATTACTTTTACGACCTGGATTCGAAAACCAGTTTTAATAACGCTGCAAACGAATTGCTGAACGATGCGCCCGATGCAGTTTTGTTAGCACCGTCTTTTGTTGAGGAATCAGCTTTGCTGGCTGCTAAACTTGATGAACTGAATATTCCGCTGGTATTTATTAACTCTGATCTGGCTGATCAGAACAACCTGGCTTACATTGGCCCTGATCTTTACCAAAGCGGCCGACTGGCAGCACAACTCATCAGCCTTTCATTACAACCGCAGGATGATGTACTAATCATCAACATCTCCAGCGATCTAAAGAACGACCACCACCTGGTAAGAAAAGAACATGGCTTTAAGAAGTTTTTTGAAGATGCCGGCAGCAATACTAAAGTTTCGACCGTCAATATAAACGAAACCAAACTTAATGCAGTGGAAGAATCCCTGTTACGAGTCTTGGATACTTCGCCTGCGTTGAAAGCCATATTTGTAACCAATTCGCGCGTGAACATAGTTGCCGAGATATTGAAGAATCATAACCGCAACAACATTCTGCTGGTGGGTTACGATTTCCTGAAAAAGAACATCGATTACCTGGTAAGCCAACAGATAACCTACCTGATATGCCAGCGCCCTAAAGAACAAGGCTATTTAGGTATTATGGCGTTGTACAAACACCTGTTTAAAGTAAGCGACGTTGAAAAATCTGTTTACATGCCTATAGATATTATTACCAGGGAGAACTACCGTTTTTACAATAGCTGATCGGCCAGTACGGTTTCTCCTCAAATACGGCCTTCGCAAAATAAGCAGGCTGATGAAAATCGGGTTTTGCTCCTTGCAATTCTACCCAACTCAGGAAATGAGGTACAGGCAGGGCGTCACCACATTTAGCAAAGTTTACAGCGCATCCTGTTTCTGATAAACATGATAATCTACTGTAACTAAATACTTGTAAAGGCAGGTTTACTATTATTTCCCATCTTATATTTCCTCCCGGAAGCCGGTTATTAATATCGATAAAAACATTGTCTGCCAGCGCACGCATTAAACCTAACGGAATGAATTTGCGGTGATACCGGTTTTTACCATACGCACCTTTTAATGACCCCAGACAGTTAAACTCGAAGTTGTAATAGTTAGCGTCATCACCAAAGGCAATAAAAAACTCCACGCAGTTATCTTTGTGTACATCGCCATTTATCTTGCGCTTACGAGCACGCAGATAAGGTTCAGTTACTACAAAACGTAATTGGATACCCTCATCATGATGTGAGATGGAAAACGCGGCCGCACACGACAATTCGCGGCCGGTTCTCCATGGCTCATTCTCAATCTTATGTACAGGTAATTTTTCGGTGCTTTGGGTGTTTAGCGGTAAATACGGAATAGATAGTAGCGTCATTTTATTTTTGCTAAACGATCATACAAAACATGGATCTTTTGGCTGCGCAGGATATTCTCTTCCTCTACCCCGCCCGGATGCAGAAAGCCGCTATTCAGGTCGGTAAACTCTTTGCTCAATCGCGGTTCATCGGCCAGCAGCTTTTTTACTTTGTCGGCATAAACCGGCACTTGTTCAGCTGTGAAAGATGGCGCATTCACCTCACTTTCAATCTGCATAAAACGCAGATAATACAAGCGTATCTCTGCCATCAGTAAATAGTGGCGGTACTCATCCAAACCTTTTACGGGTTTGAGTTCTTTTAAGGTTTTCAAAGAGTTTTCGGCGGTATCCAGCAAATTGGCTATGCTTAGGTTTTGTTTGGAAACTACCTTACCCCGTTGAACATTATAAGGCGCAGCGAACAAGGCTTTACGCAATTGCGCAGCTTTATCTTTATCGAAGCCATAATGCTCTTTAGCATACTGATCGATGAACTGCTCTATAGGCAAGGCGCTTTTACCGGCCAGGGTGTTCAGGTAATAATCAACCAGGATATTGAAACCGCTAAGGGGATAAACATGCCTGATAGCGAACAGGTCTATAAGCTCATCTTCTGATTCAAATAAAGATGAATAAACGCCTGATGTTGACCACGATGTCATCACAATACCTTTGTAATTAAGCTTGCGTGAGAGCGGTACAAAATCATGAATGTTATTGAAATGCTTTTGCCAATCCGTTAAGAAATAATTATCCGGGTAACTCCTAATAGATGGCGATCCCCAGATCTCATACCCCGAATTGAGCAGCTTGGTATGATCGCCGAAATGGTTTACATCCCAGCCGTAATTCCAGTCGATAAAAATGGTTTCTTTGGGCAGCAGTTTGATATAATCAGGGTATTTCAAAGCAATATCGGCCCACACAATTGGTCTTTTACCCAGGCTCACCACAATATCGCACAGCATTTTAACATGGTCAAAGTATAAACGGGACAGCCCTATTTCGGCTGCCCGTTTTTTACATTTTTCGCAATGCCCCAGCAGGTAGGTTTCATCGCCGCCTATATGCAGGTACGGCGAATTATGCGTGGCTATCATATCCTTGTAAAGCGTTTTAAATAAAGCCTTATTCAGTTCGGGTTCACTTGGGCATACCTGGCTAAAATCCTTTTGGTCTTCGCGCATATCGGCATATTTGTAGTTACGTAGAATGTACTCTACGTGCCCAAAACTCTGCTGCAACGGAATTACCTGCACTTTAAGCGATTTACAATAATTGATAAATTCGGCAACTTCTGCACGGGTGTACGCGTAGCGGTTGGCAATCAGAGGTTCTTTCTCAAAAGGATAGCTCCCTTCCCATTCCATAATGATGGTATTGATGCCGCGCTTGCTCAGATCATTTACAAACTTTTTAAGCGCAGGCAGTTTCATCACCTGAATACGCAGATCAAGGTGAAAGCCTTTTACGGTAACGGGATCTGTATCGGCGTAGGGCTTAGCTGACGCGTTTAAACACATTGCCACGGTCAACAACAATAATATAAAGCTCCTTTGTAAGTAAGTTCTCATAAGTGATTGTATTACCCAACAATATAAGTATTTAAACCAATAATCAATACCCGGGGTTTTGCTCCAATTTGGCATCCTTGTTCAAGTCTATCTCTGATTGCGGGATAGGCAGCAGTTTTATCTTATCGGTAACGCCTGTAATTTTTAAGCCACGGCCCTGTATCCTTTGCGCCAAAGTACCGGTACGCATTAATGTCATGCGGCGGTTCTCTTCGCCTATCAGTTCGCGTACACGCTCGTCGAGGATAAAATCCAATGTGATATCACTCGCCGATACTGTGCCGGCATGTGCCCTATCCCGTAGAACATTAATGGTGATGGCGGCTTCTCCTAATTTACCTTGCTTAAATTGAGCTTCGGCTTTAAGCAAATAAGTTTCACCTAAACGCATGATGATAAAATCTTTTATCATGCTACTGCCAAATGTATCGTTCGGGTCAAACTGGTCCCATTTGTTTGTTTTAGGTACGATGTTACGATTGGTGTCTATCCCCGGCCCTGGTACTACTCGTTGACCATACAGGGCCGACGAAGGATCATTATAATAATAATTTCTGCGGATGTTGTATTGCGAGTTACGGATGTCACCAGCTTTGTAAGCGTTAAGCACGTAATAGGTTAAAGCCATACGGCTGATGCCTCTACCACCCAAAGTATCGCATAACAGCATACCCGGCGTGTTATAATACCTGCTTCCCCATGCCCTGCGATGTTGCGATCCTGTAAAATGGAACCCCGGAAACCTGTCAACAATATCCGGCCCGGCACCGTTTGGTACTGTTGCAGGGTTTTCGGTTTCTTCAACCCAGATAGCTTCAGTGTTGCCCTGGGTGCGGCGCTGGTTACCAAAAATAAACATATCGGCAAAATAATCGCCGGGTTGGGTAGCCTTAACGCCGTAACGGGCTTGTATGAGGCTAAACTGACCGCTATTGATAATGGCATTACACTCTGCTTCAGCTTCCGCATCCTTACCGCCTATCCGCAGATACGCTTCGGCCAGCAGTTGTGATGCCATAGCTTTGTTTGGCAACGATTTATTGATATTATCATCTATGTTAGGTGCGTTTACCTTTGCAAAGTTAAGGTCGGACACAATAAGGTCATTGATCTGCGCAACCGGTGTCCTGGTAAAATCTGTTTTTGGGGCCGATAATGGCATTGTTATCAGCGGAACATTACCATATAGCGTAGCCAGGTAATTGTAAGCCAGCGCACGGTAGAACATAGCCTGCCCTTTTATTTTATTTCTGAAACCTGCGCTTACCGGCACTTCACCTTTATCAACGTTAAGGATAACTACGTTGGCATTGTTAATAATATTGTAAGCCCATTTCCACACAAAGGTTGATGATACATCGGCTGAGTTTAATTTCTCATAGTTGGTGTAAGGGATGGCCATCGGATCAAGATCGTCAGGTGCTTTATTGTAAGCCACATCGGTACCCATTTGCCAAACGCAAAGGAAGCCCTGGTTACCGTTGTCATTTTCGTTCATGGTGTTCCAAAGCGAGTATTGGCTTTGTAAACCGATAATGCCGGCTTCAAACGCCAGCGAGTCGTTAAGTGCCTCCGGCGTAAATTTTGAGTACACTTTTTCATCTAAAAAAGACTTTTTGCATGCCGATAGCGCGCACATTGCTGCTATACCTACCGCTGCTAATATTTTATATTGTTTCATGATTTTTCTGTTTAACGGAGTGTAATGTTAGCGCCCAAGATGATGGTGCGTACCAATGGATAATTCAGGCTGGCATCGCCGGCATTGGCGTATGATACCTCTGGATCCCAACCATGCCATTTAGTGAACGTAGCCAGGTTACGCCCGCTTGCATAAACGGTTAACCCTCCTATTTTAAGTTTGCTCAGCAATTCCTTGGCAAACGTGTAGCTAAGCGTTACGTCCTTAATACGGGTAAAGCTGGCATCTTCAGGATACCCGTAGCCCAGGTAGTTTACGTAAGTAAGTTTAGGCCTTACATTGCTTTGGTTAGCTTCTGTCCAATAACCCAATCCGGCAGGCAGGTTTTGGCGACCGCCAAAGTCGATAAAATCTATCGCCTGGTTGTTTTTAGTGACACCTTGTACGGTTTGGATAAACACACTTAAATGAAAGTTTTTATAGTGGAAAGTATTGGTGATACCGCCTGTCCATTTAGGCAACGATTGGCCGATGACGGTTTGGTCATTACCATCAGACGAGATGTTGCCGCTTCCGTCCAGATCGGCAAACTTGATGTCGCCGGGTGTAGCGTCAGGGTCATGGCCGGCGGTGCTTTCGCCAACCTTCCAAACACCTGTCTGTTTGTAATCGTAAATTACGTATACAGGCTGGCCAATAAATAAACGGTTACCACGGTCGTCTTTTTTATCGCCATACAAGTCAATTATCTTATTAGTATTGGCAGAGAAATTTAAGTTGGTTTCCCACTTAAAATCGGCACCGTTAATATTTTGGGTGCGTAACGAGATCTCTAAACCTTTGTTAGCTACTTTACCAACGTTGGTTACTACCTGCGAATATCCGGTGGCAGTAGGCAGCGCACGATATAATACCAGGTCTTTGGTGCGTGTGTTATAAGCCTCAATAGTACCGGTAATGCGGTTGTTCAATATTGCGAAATCAACTCCAATATTGCTACCATAAGTACTCTCCCATTTCAGGTTGCTGTTGCCCAAAACATCGGCAATAACGCCTGTGATAGGACGGCCGTTTGAAGGTATGGAAGTTGAGGTAAAAGTTGATATGGTAGAATTAGGTATAACCGCAGATTGGTTACCTGACAAACCATAAGAACCCCTCAACTTTAGATTGTTGATAAAGGTTGAGTTTTTGAGAAAGCCCTCATGACTGATATTCCAGGCTAAAGCGACGGAAGGGAACAAACCGTATTTATTATTACTTGCCCCGAAAGCAGAATAACCGTCCCTGCGAGCAGTTGCTGTGATAAGGTATCGGCTGTCATATGAGTAGTTGACCCTCAGCATCTGCGATACCATACGGGTATCAATCGATTCTGACTGGGCTTGCACAGACGTAGCCCCTGCCAAATTATTGAAGCTTAAAGCATCATTGATGAAACCTGTAGCGGTTGTAGAAGACGAGAAAGTTTGGTTCTGCTGGGCACTATATAAGCCGGTAAGATCCAGATGGCTCTTTGCCCAGTTTTTTTCGTAACTGAATATGTTCTCCACTATCCAGCGTTTTTGATCAGTGTTTGATATATCGGCGGTACCACCGGCAATATCACCCGCCAGTCGGCCCGCGTAATTACGGTAAACACCCGGGGTGTAAGTATATCCCGCATTGATGCGATATTTAAAACCTGCAAATGGCTTAAGTTCTGCAAATACATTGGCAATGATGTTTTGGCGGCGCTGCTGTCTGTCGTTCAACAAGCCAAGCATCGGGCTTTGGATGGCTTGCTCCCCTTCCATCGGGAAGATGGCGTATGTACCATTAGGGTTTTTAAAACGGCCATATGGGCTAACCTCTGCGGCCTGTTTTAAACTCGCGCGACCGCCATCTGCGTTATTACTCACCAGGTTAAGGTTTAAACCTGCCGACAGGTAATTGGTGATCTTTGCATCGATATTTGAACGGATGCTTCCGCGTTTATTCTGGTATCCCTGTATCACGCCTTTCTGACTAAAATAATCTCCGGATACGTAGTATTTAACATCTTCGCTACCGCCGGATATGCTTAAAGTATGATCCTGTATAAAACCTTGCTGCTGTATTTTCTTCAGCCAATCGGTAGTAATACCGGCATTATTGTTCTCCAGTTCGTACTGATTTGGAACCGGAAGGTTATTGTCAACACCGGCCTGTTGTTTCCAGTCGGCATATTTCTGCACGTACTCGGCAGGGCTCATTGGTGCGAAAGTGTGAGCAAAATTCTCATAGCCAGCATACGTGTTAAAAGTGATAGCCGCTTTTCCTGTTTTACCGCGTTTAGTGGTTACGAGGATAACACCGTTTGCACCGCGTGTACCATAAATAGCAGTGGCTGATACATCTTTTAATACATCTACTGATGCAATATCTGTTGTGCTGATATCGCTTAGGCTGGCATTTTCAAACGGGATCCCGTCAATAACTATCAAAGGTGATGTTGCACCGTTGATAGAATTAACACCACGTACCAATACCGACGGCGACTGCCCCGGCGCTGCGGTGCTTGCCGATATATTTACACCTGCTACTGCGCCCTGCATGGCTTGCAAAACATCCCCCACAGGTAATTGTGATAAACGTTCTTTTGAGAGCGATGAGACAGATCCTGTGACGTCTGAGCGTTTAGCAGTTCCGTAACCTACCACAACTACTTCGGTAAGCGATTTGTTTAACGATTCGAGCTTAACCAGCAATGCGCCATTTCCGCCTGCCCTAATTTCGGTGGGTTTGTAGCCAACGCTCGTCACCTCTAACGTAGCGTCATCAGCAATATTTAATTTAAATGTTCCCTGGCCATCGGTCATGGTGCCATTAGTTGTGTTTTTCACCCTTACAGACGCTCCCGGAACGGGTTCGTTGGTGCTGCCATCTGTTACTTTACCTGTAACGGTTTTGTTTTGCGCATAAGCTGCTGTGGTTAGCAAAAGCAGGAAGCAACATAAAGCTGCCAATCCCCGCCCTGATAGGTTATGCACCCGGTGTTTTTTAAGGGACACCAAAATACCCGGTGGTCGAAGTTTGATCATAAGGTTAATCTTTAAAAGGGTTAGTTATTTAGTTATCTCAGTTTATTCAGAACTCACAAACATTGCCCAACACCCCACCGGTTCATTGCTTATCAGGCTAAAAAAACACGCAGTCTGCCAGAAAATGTATCCTAACGGCAGCGGCGCACACCAAATAATATATTTAAATTGTGTACGCACACAATTAAATCGTGTACGTACACGTAAACAAATATAGTTACTTAAACGAGTTATCCAAATTTATTTTTGGTTTATGGAGGAAATTCAAATTCACGCGAGGTAAATGGTTTGGAGAAATCGCCTTTATGAAGCTTAGAGTGGTTTTGGGGATGTTTAAATTGGGTGATTTTGGGATGAGAAAACTATTTCATTGCGAGCGAGAGCGTGGAATCTCAGAGGACAACACCAGAATTTGCCTGTGAGATTGCAACGTCGCTGGCGCTCCCCGCAATGACATATTTTAGAGAGTTGGAGTGTTCGAGCACTTCGCGCCGATAGCTAATGCACAAAAAAAGGGGCTTCCGCCCCTGTTACAGCTTGTAAAGGTTTGGGTAATTTTAATCAACTATCATCGAACTGTTCTTATCGGCAAATAATACGCAGCTATCATGCGTGCGTAGAATGGTTGATGGGTAAAGTTCGCTAACCGGTTCTGCCAGTGTGCGCTGAACCGCATCTGCTTTATTAGCTCCGGGCACCATGCAGAATAAATGTGTGGCGCTCATCAGCGCCGGTACGGTAAGTGTAATAGCATATTCAGGCACATCATCAATGGCTGCAAAGCATTCATCGTTAACCTGTTGGCGGCGGCAGGCCATATCAAGGGTAACCACTTTTACCATTTTCGTGTCGTTAAATTCTGCCACGTGCGGATCGTTAAAGGCGATATGGGTATTCTCTCCTATCCCCATGCAAACTATATCGGCCGGATGTTCTTTCAATAAGGAAGCATAGCGTTCACATTCTGCGTCGGCATCGGCGGCGGCACCTTTGATACAGTTGACACTTTTAAAAGCCACGCGATTAAAAATACTCCGTTTTAAAAAGCTGCTGAACAGTTGCGGCGCGTCATCCGGTAAGCCAAGATACTCATCCATGTGGAAGGCGTTGATTCTGCCCCATTCAATCTTTTCATCGGTAATCAACGCCTCCAGAAATTCGTTCTGTGATGGTGCTGCCGCAAAGATGACGTTGATCTCCGGTTTGGCAGCTAACAATTCCCTTATCTTTTCGCCCGCCATCGCAGCAGCCGTTCGGCCCAGTTCTGCCCTATCCTGCAACACTAATACTTTTAGTTTATCTTTTTGGATCGTCTGTATCATGATCTGTTATCTTATTCTTTTAAATCAGTGTAAACCACTTTTCCGCCAATTATGGTTGTACTTAGGTTAAAATCATCGTCAAATATCACCAGATCGGCAAATTTACCTTTGGCGATAGAACCCATGCGGTCATAAACATTCATGATGCGGGCGGGTGTGGCACACATCATGGTGATGGCATCCTGCAAAGAAACTTCAGCCAGTTGAACCATATTTTTTACCAAGTCTATCGTAGTGGCCACGCTGCCGGCAAAAGCAGTACGGTCAGGCAGTTTGGCAACGCCATCTTCAATGATTACTTTGAGGCCATCATTTAATCTGCCTAAAACGCTCTCGCCCGGCGGCATACCGGCTGCACGCATAGCGTCAGTGATCAATGCAATTTTACCGGGGCCTTTTATTTTGTAAACCAGTTTTAAAAGTGCTGGCGGCAAGTGCCGGCCATCAGCAATGATCTCTACCGTCATATCGTCAATCAGGTAGCCGGCTTCTACTACTCCCGCGTAGCGGAAAGCATTGCGGCGCGACACACCAGACATGCACGAATAAAAATGTGTCATGTGCGTAAAACCGTTTGTATAGGCAGCTTCAACATCCTCATAAATGGCATCAGTATGAGCAATGGAACCAAGCACACCTTTATCTTTCAGATATTTGCCAAACTCAATGGCACCGTCTAACTCAGGCGCGGCGCTCCAGCGTTTCACTATAGATGATTTTTCTAAAACGGCTTTATACTCCGCAGAATCAGGCAGGCGGATAAATCTTGGATCCTGTGCACCACGTTGTTCCATAGAAAAGTATGGTCCTTCGATATGCATGCCTAAAAAACGCGCGCCATGGGTGTTCAATGGTTCGGCCTGTTCATACAACTCCAGCGTTTGCATAAGCGATTCTTGCTCGCAACTTAAGGTCGTCGGTGTGAAGGCTGTAGTACCATAGCGGGCATGCAATTTGGCTATTTCCAGGTAAGCTTCGAGCGTATTATCCATAAAATCGAAACCAGCCCCGCCATGTACATGGATGTCAATAAAGCCCGGCGAAAGGAAATTACCGCCAGCATCTATTACATGATTTGCCGGATGGTTTGCTTGATCAATTAAGGCGATTTTGCCGTTAGAAACATACAATTTCGCGTCATCGATAATCTCACGATCTGTAATGATTCGGGCATTTATTATTTTAAGATCATAGTGCTTCATGACGATATGTTTTTATAAACTCCATGTTTTTACTTTGTGCCCGCGAAAGGCGTAGTATATCAAATATCCATAGCAGGGCAATAGCACCCAATATGCCTCGCGCAAGCCCAATTTATCAGCAAAGTGACCGTAAATAAGCGGTAAAATTGCGTTGCCGCAAAGGCCCATTATTAACAAGGATGCGCCAAGTTTTAAATACTTACCAAGGTTATGTAATGCCAATGGCCAAATACCCGCCCATATCATTGAATTGGCAAAGCCCAGCAACACCATAAACCATATTGAAATATCTGTACGGTGGCCTATGAAAGTTACCCACCCTTTGGCAGAAACTACTAATACGGACAACGCCAATCCTAATATTGTGCATATACGCAAGGCTGTGCGCTGCGAAATAACTTTCGGTATCAGGCTAATGCCTAATAAATATCCGCATATCGTAGTGAACAGAATATACGACGGAAAAACTTTTGCTTCGGGCAAGGAAAGCCCCATGCTTTGTGCATATGGGATTATACTATCAATAGCTATAACCTGCGACCCTACGTGAAAGAAAATGGCCACAGCACCTAATATCAAATGTGGAAAATGAGTGAGTTTGGTTTTTTTATCAGCGTACCCGTTGCCTTCACCCGGCGGTTCCTCAATATCTGGTAACGGCGAGAATCTGATGAGAATACCCAATAATGTCAAAACCACTGCTACCACCGCATAAGGCAATATAACACGCTGAATAAGAGTATCCAACACTTGTTGCTTATCCACGGCATTCATTTTCGAGATAGCTTTCATCAATTCGCTATCACCTGGTTTGATGATAAATGCTGCCAGGATAAGCGGCGCGATAATTCCTGCTGCTTTGTTGCAGATCCCCATTATGCTAATGCGCTGTGCCGCACGCTCCTGCGTACCCAAAATAGTTACATAAGGATTAGCAGCGGTTTGCAAAAGTGCCAGTCCGGTACCGATGGTAAACAACCCTGCAAGAAACAAATAGTATGACCGAGACATAGCAGCCGGCACAAACACCGCCGCTCCTACTGCCATTATCCGAAACCCGATCATCATGCCTTTTTTGAAACCGATTTTTTTGAGCAGAAATGCTGCCGGCACAGAAATAACCAGGTATGAAATGTAAAAAGCAAACGCTACCAGGTACGATTGAAAGTTGGTTAACTCGCAGGCTATTTTAAAGTATGGGATCAATACGGCGTTTACCCAGGTGGCAAAACCAAATACAAAGAATACCACGCAAATAATGGCTAATGGTATGATGTTATTTGATCTATTGATGGTCATATAATTGTATCGTGTACGTACACGATACAATTATATGTAAATATTTCGATAAAGTAATTGTAAGCGCAAAAATATTTGTCACTTGCTTTTAGCAATCATGTAATCGGCAATACCTTCTATATCTTTCGCACTGATAGCCCCGTTCCAGGCAGGCATGCCTTTACTGGTAATGCCGTCACGAATATTTTTTATGATCGATGCCTTATCGCTGCCGTAACTATAATTAGAGTTAAGCAAGCTTTTTGCCCGTTCAGTTCCTTGCAGTTTATCGCCATGGCAGGTTGCACATAATTGTTGGTAAATTGCCTGTGGGCCGGTACCCGTTATTATACGGCGCGCATTGCCGGCTATGTTTTGCGCAGGAAAATTATGATTAACGCCGTTTGGTCTTACACGCAGAATCATGTCATAGGGAGCACTTTTATTACTTTCGGGTGGGTCGATCATAGAAGTAGAGACATATATACTGCCATCGGGACCGGTAACTAACGACCGGATACGGCCAAATTGTTTTTTAAACAATATTTGCTGATCAACTATCTTATCATTTTTAATCGTTAGGCTTAAAATTCCTTCGCCACGTAAACAGGCAACCAACAGCTTATTGCGTAACTCAGGGAACGCATTACCGGTATAAAACATAGTTTCTGACGGGCCTATAGATGGTGAATATTCCATTAAGGGTGTTACCATTCCTGGCCGTGCGTCCTGATGATGTATAACCGGCCAACCGTAATTATTACCCTTTTTGATGATATTTACTTCATCGCCGCCAGTTGGCCCATGCTCCGTTTCGAACAATACTCCGGTTAGCGGCTCAAAAGCAAGTCCTTGCGGGTTGCGATGCCCATAGCTCCATATTTGTTTAAACGCTGTGTCATTCTTCACATAAGGATTATCAGCAGGAATGCTGCCGTCATCATTGACGCGTAATATCTTGCCATTATAATCACGCAGACTTTGAGCCCTGGCGGGTTGATCTGCATCGCCGGACGTGATATATAATTTCTTGTCGGGGCCAAAAATCAATCTGCAGCCTGTATGGTTTTGATTAGCAGGAATATCTTTAATGATAACCAAGGGCGCCAAAAGCGTATCGTTTCTAAAAGTGTACCTCACTACCCTTAAGCGCATTTTGGCACTATCAAGATAGTTGTTAGCCAGGTAAACAAAGTGATTGACCTTAAAATCGGGATGCAGCGCCAAACCTAAAAGCCCCATTTTACGGTCGGCATCTACATCGGGAACAATAAAGACGGGTTTCGGTATTAACTTATCGTTCCGCAATATGCGTACCCGCCCGGCCCTTTCCGTAAACAGCATCGTGCCATCCGGTAAAAAACGTATTTGCCATGGAACTACCAAACCTGTGGCAAGGGTATCTATTACATAACCGGATGATTGTTGAGGCTTGTTACAGGGCAATTTTTTCCGGCTGATAGTGAATGCCGTTGCTACAATGATGAGTAGTAATAAACTAACGGTGTAGACCTTTTTCATCCCTGGCTTATATAATTAACGAAAATACTTTATAAGTAACTGATAATGCATCACTTATAACATCATTAATTAATGTTGGTTTTAAATTGGTTAATATTGAGTAGAATAAAAAGGCTTTTGATCTGCTCAGCGCAGATCAAAAGCCTCTAAAACGTTTCTTATCAACTAACAATACAAATGATAATTATTTCTTATCGCCCAACACTATCCATTTATTAACGGTGTTGTTTGGTGCTTCTAAAACCACCTTGTAAAACTCTGAAGGATATTTTTTTATATCTACTAATACGTGCTCATCTGATACAGGTACCTCCCCTACTAATTCATAACTATCTGCCTTCCCTACCTTGTAATCGTTGGTGTTGGCTAACCATATTTTTACTTTACCCGCAGGGTCAATAGCTTTCCAGGTGATATCAAGGTTGCCTTGCACATATATAGCCGCAGGTTCTGCAACTGACACCTTGCCGATTAATGGTGTGCCATCAACTTCGCGTTTTACATTTACCGGCACATTGATATTCATAAAACGGGTTATAGTTGGCATAATATCAACAATTGCAGGCTGATACCGTATAGCATAGGTGTTCAATGGGCGATAGTTGGTAACCATCCAGGTATTGCGCTGGCGCGGAGATTGCCCGCCATGACCACGCCCGGTTTTCTCATCACGACCATGATCTGTAGTGATCACCAGCAACCATTTTTCTTTGAAATGAGTTTCGCGATATTGTATAGCGTCGTACAATTTACCCATCTGCGCATCTAACATTTTTACAGCATCGTAAAACTCGGGACTATCGCCGTGCGCATGGCCCATATCATCGGTATACTCCAAATAGACCCATGAAAGATCCGGCCCGTCCTTTTTAATAGTTGTTGATGCTTCGCTTACCACCTTCTCATCTATCAGGTGCATGTAGTTGCTTGCCTTGTCGTGTTTAAAATTCACGGTATCTTTTTCGTAACCGTCAAAATGGAAATCCACGTCAAGGTTGCCGGCTTCGGGCAAGTGATAGCCAAGAAGTTTGGTGCGGTTGTCTTCCCAGCTTGAGAAGATGGCAGTTTTTTTTGCAGGATATTGCGCTTTTAACAGCCTGAAAACATTTTGATAATTATAGTTGGGTGCTTTGATATCATTATCGGGCACATTGTGTTTGTTAACCCAGGTGCCAGTTAAAAGACTGTTATACCCAACTGCCGAAATAGTAGGTGTTTGGTTATATGTACCGGCATCTCCACCAACATGCATACGGGTGAAGCTTCCTTTCGCGATGATCTTTTTGATGTTAGGCAGATCCAGACGCTCTATAACATCGGCAGGGATACCATCAGCAATTACAAAAACAGTTTTGTTAGTGCTTTGGGCACATGCAACCGAAGCGAAAAATAAAAGGGACAAGGACAATAAATGTATTTTCATCATCTATTAGTGAAATATAAGGTACATAGAATGGATAAAAATAACTATCTTCTTCAGAGAATTACCATCCCTTAAGATAAGAAAATGTTAAGTTTTGATTATAAAACCAGTTAACCGGGATCACGCTTTCAACTTACGCTTGAAATCATCCGACTTTCTTAAACCATATCACCTGCGTTGATTTTGAGGCACCATTGACGTTGATATCATCAAAATACATGCATAAGGTAGTTGCGTTAAGTAAACGTATAGTACCCGGCATAATTATAGGCTCCTGTTCAGGCGCAGTTGGCGGATTGGTGATAATGATATTTCGTTCGTTAAGGATAAATGTAATATCAGAATTATCTGATCCTTTTGTTTGTTTACCAGTACCATCTGCGTTAAATTGATAGTAAAGTCCGGATGCACTATCTACACTCGTGTTAGTAATCTTATCATTTTCCATGTACTGAACGGTATCAGCAGTTTGTTGCCATTTAGCAGCAATTAATTGTGGGTAATTGGTAGCCTCGTCATTATTGGCATTTGGATCAGGGGTGTCAGATGTTTTTTTTGTACAAGCAGAAAGCAAAAGGCCTAAGACGGCCAGTAGAAATAGATGTTTCATAAAGCATTAATTCGTATTCCAAAAAATACCGGATGCAAGTCGGCTTTTTTTGCACCCTAATCAGATTGTGTATGCCCAACGCTTTAAGAACGGTCTTGGTTTCCATTAATTGTATTTTGCCCATAAGTATCATTTTTGAACCAAATGCATTTTGGAAATAACCCGACACCTACGTCACAAATATCAAATTGTCATTTAAATGTCATTAGAACAAATATTAAATTTTTCGTTTAGAGTCTGGCCTCTCAACTATAGATTAATAGGGATTTGATAGGAGCGCCTGAGCGATGTTCTCTTTTCTGAATAAGAAAATAAATATTTCTTCATCAAATGCCTGATAAATTAAGTGTAACATCTACACAAACCAATCTACAAGCTTTTGTCGTATAGTGGGATAAGACCCCTAAAAATTAAAAAAATGAAGAAAGTTATTACACTATTGACATTCACAGTGCTGTTCTCGGCGACAGCATTTTCTCAAACCCTATTCACCGCCATTGCTGAACGTGATGCTCTTGCTGTTAAACACCTGCTTAACAACGGTATTAACGCTGACGCTAAAGATACCAATGGCGAAACCCCTTTAATGACCGCTGTTAAAACCGGTCAGGAACGCATTGTTATCCTTTTACTGCAAAAGAATGCCGACGTTGATGCGCAGGACAAAAATGGTAATACGCCGTTAATGCTGGCAGCGGCTCAACAAGGGCAGGATCAAATCCTTAACCTATTGGTACAGCATGCTCCAAAAATGAGCACTAAAAACAAATTTGGCGAAACGGCTCTGATTGTAGCTGTGAAAGCCGGCAACAAAGGTGCGGCCACTTTCTTACTCGAAAACGGTGCCGATGCCAATGCGAAAGACAAACACAGCAAAACAGCCGTTGACTATGCTAACGAGCAAAATAATAACGGCCTTATCGATATCCTGAACACCTCAAAATAAATAAACCGGGTATCTTTAAAGTAAAAGAGGCAGCCAAAAGCTGCCCCTTTTACTTTGACAACTGCCATAAAGACTATCATTATTACCTAAAAGCCAATTGGTACGGATTTAGCATAGTGTTTAGTAACGTTAAAAATTGATTTATGGCAACTGAAAAAGCAATATTGGCAGGCGGATGTTTCTGGGGTGTTGAGGAGTTGATCCGAAACATGCCCGGCGTATCATCAACCCGCGTAGGTTATACTGGTGGTTATGTACGCAATGCCACATACCGCTACCACGGCACGCATGCGGAAGGTATATCTATCACCTTTGATCCCGAAATTCTCTCGTACCGTAAATTGTTGGAATATTTTTTCCAGATACATAACCCAACTACAAAAAACCGGCAGGGTAATGATGTGGGTACATCGTATCGTTCGGCGATATTTTATCTGGATGAAACGCAAAAAGATACCGCCGAAAAACTGATCGCCGAAATGGATGCATCAGGTATATGGCCGGGTAAAATCGTTACGGAGGTAGTACCTGCCGGTGATTTCTGGGATGCCGAGGAAGAACATCAAGATTATCTGCAAAAACATCCTTATGGCTACACCTGCCATTATGAGCGCCCTGAGTGGACGCTGGCATAAAAATATATTTCATAAAAAAACCCCACGACTAATCATGTCGTGGGGTTTTTATTTATCGTAAATACATTATTGTCTCCAACCGCCACCTAATGAACGGTACAGGTTAACCACAGCCTGCAATTGCTGCAGTTTATCATTAACGCCACTAAGTTGAGCCGACAATAGGCTTTGCTCTGATGTTAAAACATCGGTGTAGTTAGTGGCAGAGCTATAGCGCAATAACTCTTTAGTATAGTCTACCGCTTTTTGCAAAGCCTCTAACTGGTGTGTACGCGACGTTTGTTTCTCAACCGCAGTCTGGTAAGCGTACAAAGCATTGGACACTTCTGACCCTGCTGTAAGTATACTTTGTTGGAAAGCATAATAAGCCTCTTCCTGTTGCGCTTTAGCAGTACGTAACCTTGCCTTGTTTTCTCCTTTTGCAAAGATGGGCTGGGTTAAGCCACCCACCACATTATAAAAAATTGAGTTGGTAAACAAATTCTTGATCAATAATGAAGATACACCACCCTGCGCTGTTATAGTTAATGCAGGATAAAAGTATGCGCGCGCCATATTTGTATTCTCAAAAGCAGAACGGAAAGCAAATTCTGCTTGTTGCACATCAGGCCTGTTCTTTAACAATTGTGATGGAATACCCACTTGCATATTTGTGTAAGGCTTTTGCTCATCAAGCGTAGCGCGTTTGATACTACCGGGCGTACGGGCAAGCAAAATACTCAGGGCATTTTCCGTTTCGCGAATGCTGCGTTTCAAGTCGGGGATAGTTACCTCGGCAGCGTAGCGGTTAGCTTCACTTTGCACTACCGCAGCACCGTTTACAATGGCACTTGCTTTTAGGGCTTTCATGGTTTCCACATCATTGATGCGGTTCTTTAGTGTTTGCTCGGTAATAGCCAATTGCTTATCAAGCGCCAGCAGACTGTAATAGTTATTGGCAATATTTGCTATCAGCTGGGTTTGTACAGCGCGTTTACCGGCGTCGCTTGCAAAGAAATTTGCCAAAGCCGAGCGCTTAGAACTGCTAAGTTTTCCCCATATATCTGCTTCCCAGCTTGTGCTTAAACCCAACTGGTGGGTAGTAGTGGTAAGCACAAACGAACTTGCAAACTCGGGTGGGAAGTTTAAACTGGCTAATGATGTTTTAGCACGCGTTATTTGCGCATTGCCCGATAAGCTTGGGAAAAGTGCTGCCTTGGTTTGCTGCACAGTGGCGTACGCCTCGTTAATACGCTGCATAGCCGTTTTTAGATCGAGATTGTTTTGCAGGCCTTCTTTGATCAGGCCCTGCAATTCCACATCAGAGAAAAGTTGCTCAATTGGCAAAGTAGCAATTGAGGTAGTATCGCTGATGGTTGAATCGCGGTACAGCTTATCTGTTTGTGCACTAAGGTTTGGCCGCTCGTACTTTTTGGTAACACACGATGAGATGATCACCGTTACCGAAAGTGCCGCAAGTACAGGCCATTTATATCTTGTCATCATTGTTATGATAATTATCTTTAATACAATTAATTATGCCACTTCAATATCTTCTTCATCGTCCTCTTCCACTGCCTTTTTAGTACTTATGCGTTCCTGAAGCGTTTGGAAGATCACAAACAGCGTTGGGATAACAAACACCCCGAACACTGTACCGATAAGCATACCGCCTACTGCACCTGTACCGATAGAGCGGTTACCCTCTGCCCCTGCGCCTGATGCAAGCATCAGCGGAACAAGGCCCAGGATGAATGCAAACGATGTCATCAAGATTGGCCTTAAACGCGCTACGGCACCTTCAATGGCTGACTCGATTATGCTTAATCCGCTCTTGCGGCGCATTACCGCAAACTCCACTATCAAAATGGCGTTCTTGGCTAATAACCCAATGAGCATAATGAGTGTTATCTGCAAATAGATGTTATTCTGTACCCCAAATATCTTGGCGAAAATGAATGCACCCGCCAAACCTACCGGCAACGATAGCAATACCGCAAAGGGCAAAATGTAGCTTTCGTACTGCGCACTCAGCAGGAAGTAAACGAAGGTTAAACACAATGCGAAAATGAACAGTGTTTGGCTGCCGCTTGAGATCTCTTCGCGGCTAAGGCCTGCAAACTCATAACCGTAACCAGTAGGCAACGTTTTTGCCGCTACCTCTTGCACCGCTTTAATTGCGTCGCCAGTACTGTACCCTGCTTTTGGCGCACCAGTTATGCTGATTGAGGTAAACAAGTTGAAACGACTGATCGACTCCGGCCCGTAAACTTTTTGCAGGCTTACAAACTCGGTGATCGGAGCCATAACACCATTATTATTACGTACGTAGATTTGATTAAGGCTTTCGGGGTTGGCCCGGTATTGTGCATCGGCCTGTATCATTACGCGGTATTGTTTACCAAACTCGTTAAAGTTTGAGGCATACAGACCACCGAAGTAACCTTGCAGGGTGCCCAATACCACATCTACGCCAATATTAGCATCCTTACATTTAGCCACATTTACATCCACTTTATATTGCGGGAAGTTGGTATTGAAAAACGTTGTACCATACTGTATCTCGGGGCGCTGGTTAAGTGCCGCCAGAAATTTTCCATTTACTGCCACAAAATTATCGATAGTACCGCCTGTGCGGTCTTGCAATTCTACCTCAAAACCACTGCTGTTACCAAAACCTTGCAGCGATGGTGGCGCGAAGAAGATTATACGAGCTTCTTTAATACCGGCTGTCATCCCGAACATTTTGCCGGTTACGGCTTTAACGGTATGGTCAGAACCTTCACGGTCGGCCCATGGTTTCAGTTTGATGAACAGGATACTATATGAACCACCGGCACCGCTCAACAAACCCACACCACCTACACGGGTAACTGATTCAACCTCGGGCAGGGAACGTAAAACGCCGGTAACTTTATCGGCAACCGCCAAAGTACGCTCGAGCGAGGCAGCAGGCGGCAGGCTAATGTCGGCCATAATAAAACTCTGATCCTCATCCGGCACAAAACCGCTTGGTGTAGTTTTCAATAAGAACCAGAACAAACCGGCAAATGCAGCTATACCTAATACCGCAATCCATTTCTTTACAGATAGAAAGCCTACCGAACGTTTGTATTTTTCGGTTACGGCATCAAATGCGGTATTGAAAGCGCCGTAAAAACGGTTTAATAAACCGGTTTTGTGCTCGCCCTCCTGGTGTGGTTTCAACAACAACGCACACAACGCCGGACAAAGCGTTAAAGCATTAACCGCCGATATAATAATGGAGATAGCCAGCGTTAAACCAAACTGTTTATAAAATACGCCCGATGAACCTGTAATAAACGATACAGGTATAAACACCGCCGCCATTACCAGCGTAATTGATACCACAGCACCACTGATCTCATTCATGGCGGTGATAGTTGCCTTCCGGGCAGATTTGGCACCATTATCCAACTTGGCGTGCACAGCCTCTACAACTACAATGGCATCATCCACCACAATACCGATGGCGAGGACCAACGCAAATAAGGTTAACAGGTTAATGGTAAAGCCAAACATCTTCAGGAAGAAGAACGTACCCACAATTGCCACCGGAACTGCAATAGCCGGAATTAATGTAGAGCGGAAATCCTGTAGAAATACGAACACTACAATGAATACCAGGATAAACGCCTCTATCAAGGTATGGATCACCTTCTCGATAGATACGTCCAAAAACTCGTTGGCACTAAAGATAGTGTAAACACTCACACCCTGCGGGAAGCTTTTAGCAGCGTTATCCAAAGTTTTTTGCACCTCGTTGATCATCTCATGCGCATTGGAACCGGCAGACTGGTAAACCGCCAATGCTATCGAAGCATCGCCATTGGTAACAGTTTCGGTATTATAGGTTAATGCACCCAGCTCAACCCTTGCCACATCTTTTAAACGCAGCAATTGGCCGCCTTTAGCCGATCGGATAACAATATTTTCAAACTCGACAGGCTTTTTTAAACGGCCTTTATATTTTAAAACATACTCGAAAGATTGTTTACTGTTCTCACCGAGTTTACCAGGTGCAGCTTCAATATTTTGTTCAGCAAGCGCGTTGTTTATATCATTGGGTATAAGGCCGTAAGTCGCCATCACATCAGGCTTAAGCCATATACGCATCGAGTAATCCTGCGTACCAAAGGCTGTAGCATCCCCTACACCATTGATACGTTTTACCAACGGTACTACGTTAATGTTGGCATAGTTTTGCAAAAAGGTTTGATCGTAGGATTTGTTAGAACTTTTCAGCGCAAACACCATCACCATACTGCTTTGTTGTTTGCTGGTGGTAACACCGGCTTTAGTAACCTCTGCAGGTAATAGTGGCGTAGCTTTTGAAACGCGGTTCTGCACGTTTACCGCCGCCAGATCGGGGTCTGTACCTAATTTAAAGTAAACGGTGATGCTTGCAGAACCATCATTGCCGGCTTTAGAGGTC
Source organism: Mucilaginibacter sp. (assembly GCA_016763755.1). Classification (GTDB taxonomy): domain Bacteria; phylum Bacteroidota; class Bacteroidia; order Sphingobacteriales; family Sphingobacteriaceae; genus Mucilaginibacter. The sequence continues at coordinate 25,620 of JAESTD010000020.1, read as the reverse complement.
ATGTAGGTCATGTTCTCAACACCGTTTATCTGCTCCTCCAGCGGAACAATAACGCTATTCATCACCACATCAGCATTGGCACCATTGTAAGATGCCGAAACCATTACAGTTGGCGGGGCAATTTCGGGGTACTCTGATATAGGCAGAGATGTTAAACCTATGATACCCAGTATAACTATGATAACCGATATTACGGTAGATAATACCGGCCGTTCAATAAATGTACGTAACATAAATATTGTTTTTGTGCTGCATTGTTAGGCAGCATCGTAAAAAACTATTTCAGATCGCTGTATGCGCCTTCGCCGGCTTTGGTATCCGGTTTAATCACCATACCATCCTGCATGTTTGCAAGACCATCAAATACAACCGTTTCGCCGCCTTTAAGGCCCTCAGTAACCACAAAGTACTGGCCCGATGGTGCATCCATGATTTTGATTTCCGTGGCTTTTGCTTTACCTGTGTTATCAACCACATATACAAAGCGCTTACCCTGCAATTCATAAGTTGATTTTTGCGGGATCAAAATACCTTCTTTAATAGGTTGAGGTAAACGGATAGTTGCACTACCCCCACTGCGGATAAGCCCTACAGGGTTAGCAAATGTTGCCCTGAACTGCGATGAACCGGTTGCGGTATTGATCAACCCGTTTACCGTTTCTACACGGCCTTTCTCTGGATAATCAGTACCATCAGAAAGTATTAACGACACAGGTGGCAATTGCTTTAATTTAGCATCAAGCGATGAGCCTTCGTAGTGTCTTGAAAAATCAAGCAATTGCTTCTCATTTAAAGAAAAATAGGCGTAAATTTTACCAATATTTGATACAGTGGTTAGGGGCTGCGCTGTTGTGCTGCTTACCAGGCTACCCAATTTATATGGGATAGCACCCACCACCCCATTAACCGGACTTGTTACTGTAGTATAACCCAGATTGGTCTTGGCGTTGGCTAAAGTGGCCTTGGCTTGCTTAAGAGCAGCCTTGCGAGATTGCAAGGTTAGCTCAGCCGATTCCAGTTCAAATTTGCTGATAATGTCTTTCTCAACCAGCGGACGGGTTTTGTTGACCTGTAACTGCGCAGTATTAACATCGGCTTCGGCACTGCTAATGGCTGCTGATGCGGTGTTTACCTCCTGTGCATATTGCGGCGCGTTGATAGTGAACAGCAACTGGCCTTTTTTAACCACGCTACCTTCGTCAATATATATTTTGTCGACGTAGCCATCAATTTTTGGACGGATCTCGATATTTTGTTGACCTTCAAGGGTAGCCGGATAATCGGTATTTATGGTAGCATTTTTCTTTTCTACTTTAAATACCGGGAAACTTTGCGGTGGCTGAGCAGCGGCGCCCGCCTGTCCCTGTTGCTGGTTACCGCCGCATGCTGCTAATAACAGCACTGCCGAACTTAGGCCGGCAATAATAGAAGCTTTGGCTTTCATGGTGATGTTTGATGTGTATAAGTGCATAGTTGTGAGTGAACTTGTTAGACGCCCTTAAGGGCCGCATTGTTACTAATTGCCAAAAAGCATTTTGCACGTGATCGCTTTACGCTCAAGCATTAGTTTTTTAAATTGCTCGTCGTTAAGATTGTAAAATTGCTTGTACATTGGCTTCATTATCAGTGGATAAATCATCATTGAGAACATATTCATGGTAAAATGTATCGGATCCATTTTCTCTAAACGGCCTTCGTCCATTTCCTTTTGAATCTGTCTCGAGAAATCTTCAACCTTATCATTCATATCTGCTTTATGATAAAGATTGCTGTTCATATTCATCTCCGTAATAAGGAACGTCTCCTGGTACGGAAACTCCATCGAATCGGCCATAAAAACATCAATGAAACTTTCCATTTTTTCCCGGAAAGGAATATCGCTGCCCATAACCTGAGTTAAACGGTTATCCAAATCATCCATTCCTTCCTCATAAACCTGTTTGATCAATGCATCTTTAGACCTGAAGTAATAATTTACTAAAGTGCGGTTAACACCCGCGGCATCGGCAATATCCTGCGTGGTAGCGTTAAACCTGCCCTCTTTGAAAAACACGCGCTTAGCGGTGTCTTTTATTAATTGCTCTGTTCCGGTATCTCGAGTTGTCATTTTTGACAAAAATGTTAAACATTAAAATTAAACCAAAATTTCAATTTCATTATGGCATCTTTATGACAAGAACAACTTAAGACGACATAGTTCTTCAAGTAACTTTGCTGCTTTTAAAAGAAATATGGATAAACGAATTTTACCATTAGCTATCGGGGGACTCGGAATAGGCACTACAGAATTTACCATCATGGGCCTGCTGCCCGATGTTGCTGGTAGTTTACATATCAACATACCGCAGGCGGGACATTTTATTTCGGCATACGCGTTGGGCGTTGTTATTGGCGCACCCATTCTAATTGGCAGCAGCGTAAAACTAAAACCCAAAAAAGTATTAATAGGTTTGATGATAGCGTTTACCGTTTTTAATGCATTATCAGCAGCAGCTTCATCATATGGGTTAATGTTGGCTGCCCGGTTCCTATCGGGCTTGCCTCATGGTGCATTCTTCGGTGTGGGTACCGTGGTAGCTACACGCCTGGCTGGTCAGGGTAAAGAAGCTAAATATATTGCGTTAATGTTTACCGGGCTTACTGTTGCTAACTTACTTATGGTGCCTGCCGTAACATGGATAGGCCATAGCTACCACTGGCGATGGTATTTCATCATAGTGGCTTTTATTGGCATACTTACCCTATTGGCGCTCTACTTTTGGCTACCCGATCTATCAGGAAAACCCGATGCAGATTATCGCAATGAATTACAATTTCTGCGCAAACCGAAGCCATGGTACCCCCTGTTGATCACAGCGATAGGTTTTGGTGGCTTGTTTTGCTGGTTAAGTTACATTAACCCGTTAATGACAAAGGTAGCCGGCTTTAGCCCAAGCGAGATCCCATATATTATGGTACTTATTGGCTTAGGAATGGTTTTGGGCAACCTTGCCGGTGGTATCGTTACAGATAAGATGGGCGCAGGTAAAACCACTGCTTATGTTATCGTTATTTCTGCATTAGTATTGCTAAGTATTTTCTTATTTACATCAATAAAACCAGTTTCGTTGTTGCTTACCTTTTTATGTCCGTTTATACTAATGGCTTGCAATGCACCGGTGAATATGATGGTGATAGACGCCTCTCCAAATGCAGAGATGATGGGTGCAGCATTTATGCAGGCTGCTTTTAACGTTGCTAACTCTGCAGGTGCTTACCTTGGTGGTTTGCCAATGGCATACGGACTTACCTATAACTACCCATCTTTAGTTGGTGCAGGTATGGCCGTAATAGGATTTTTGATTGTACTGGGCTATTTAAAGCGCTATGGCAACCCCAAGTTTACAGGCGTAAAGGGAGGCCACTAAAATTCGCGATAGCACTTACTTTCCTTAAATAAATATCGACGACCCTAATTATAGGTGCCTTTTGGCAACATACAATTCAAAGCCCGACTTTACTAAAGTAATTCCCTTTTGAGCATCAAAAAAACGCAAGAAACTCGTATGTTCGCGATAACTCGTACGGGGTTATTTTCGTACAAACACGGAATAATCTGAATCGATTTTCGCGACTCTTTCCCATTTGTAAATTGGGGCTGAGGCGGCGAAGCTTTGAAATATCAAAACATTGAGCTCAAAAGCAATAAGCATACAAAACCTGTCAAAAGCCTACCAGATTGGCGATTTCAGTAGCGGCACCATATCCCGCGACCTTGAACGTTATTGGGCAAAATTGCGCGGTAAGGAAGATCCCTTTCTAAAGATCGGAGAAGAAAACGATCGCACTTCCCTCGGGAAAGGTGACATCGTATGGAGTTTAAGAGATATCAATTTTGATATTGAGCAGGGAGATACGGTGGGTGTAATTGGCCGCAACGGTGCCGGAAAAAGCACCTTACTCAAGATATTAAGCCGTGTAACCTCTCCTACTACCGGAACTATAAAAATAAAAGGCCGTATAGCCAGCCTTCTTGAAGTAGGTACAGGTTTTCATCCGGAATTAACTGGTCGTGAAAACATATACTTGAATGGTGCCATATTGGGCATGCGCAAAACCGAAATAAAACGCAAATTTGATGAAATTGTAGGTTTTGCGGGAATTGAGCGTTATATAGATACGCCGGTAAAACGCTACTCTTCGGGCATGTATGTAAGGCTGGCATTTTCTGTGGCTGCCCACCTCGAATCTGAAACATTGATTGTTGACGAAGTACTGGCCGTTGGCGATGCAGAGTTCCAGAAAAAGTGCCTCGGCAAAATGGGCGATATCAGCAAAGGCGAAGGCCGCACAGTATTGTTTGTAAGCCACAACATGGGGCTTATTAACCAGCTTTGCAATCATTCCATATACCTTAAAAATGGGCTGATAATGGATTTTGACAAAAGTGAAGTTGTAGTAAACCGTTATCTGTTAGATAATGGGCAAAGTTTTGAAGAAGATCTTACTGCCAACTTTACATCTGCTGAGAGCAATGAAAATGTATTACTTCGCAGCTTCGAGATAATACCACATTATCAGAACCAAAAATCGTTTAACTCCGGTCACCCTATTCATTTGCAATTTTCATTTGAAGTGCAAAAACCGGTTGATGGTTTACGGATAGGGTTTGAAGTAATAAGCCCCTCAACCGAGCAATGTGTTTTTAGGGCTTTTCATGATGATAGTTACGCCGAAAATAAAATTTTACAAAGCGGCAATTTTAATCTTATTGCTCAGATACCGGCCAACCTTTTAAATAGCGGGCAATATATCGTAACGCCTGTAATTGGCATCCACAATGTACAATGGCTATCTTTCAGAACACACCAGTTTTTGATAGATGTAATAAATATAAACGGCGTTAACCGCATTTACGCAGATACCCGCCCAGGTTATCTTGCCCTCAATCTAAATTGGGAAGTCAACTATGAAAAAAATTGACGTTTACTTTGTTCAAAAGGTAATTAACGTTTTAGACAAATACGTGCGTGCACGCAGAAAAAACGAACCCTCGCAATGGGATGCTTTGTTTATTGGTAAGGATAAATACGTGCATCAGCTATCCGAAGGTTTAAAAATGAACCTTTACAAGGATAGTGTGATATCAGAGTTGATATTTGAAGGATTTGAGAAAAATGAAGAGTTGTTTATCCAAAACCTTCTAAAACCTGGCGATACCTTTATAGACATCGGCGCAAATGCCGGCCTGCACTCATTGGTTGCTGCTAAAGCGTTAAACGGTAAAGGCAAGGTCTACGCTTTTGAACCTACGCCAAAAACCATTAAGCGTTTAACAGAAAACGTTGAGTTGAATAATTTATCGGAACACATCAGCGTACAGCCGGTTGGCCTATCAAATCAAAATGGGGAATTGAAGTTAAACCTGGCTGATAATGGTTATGATGCCTGGAACTCATTCGTTAATCTAACTCATATAGCTGTAAGCAACCATGTAAATGTGCCAGTTATAACATTTGACAGCTTTGTACAAGATAACAACATAGATATTTCTGAAATATCGCTTGTTAAAATTGACGTTGAGGGGTGGGAAATAAATGTATTAGAGGGGATGAAAAAAACGCTTGCTAACGATAATTTCAACTCAAGCTTTTTGATAGAGTTTACCGAAGAAAACATGTTTAGAGCAGGCTACAGCTGCAAAGAACTATACAATTACCTGCTTAACCGCGGCTACAAATGGTTTGAGTATGATGCCGCAAGCAACCAGCTTAAACCATCAGAACTTAAGGCCTATTACCCTTACGAGAACCTTATTGCCACAAAAAACCCTGAACCGGTAAATGCCTGTTTAAAACAGGGTAGTTAAAATGGATAGTAAGTACCCCAAAATATCGGTAATTACGCCATCATATAATCAGGGTAAGTTTTTAGAGGAGACTATCCTATCGGTTATTAATCAAAATTATCCTGATTTAGAATTTATTATTATAGATGGCGGTAGCACCGATGATTCTGTTGAGGTAATAAAAAAGTATGAGCAGCATATTGCGTATTGGGTAAGCGAAAAAGATAGCGGTCAGGCCGAAGCTATTAACAAAGGTTTTGAAAAAGCCACGGGCGATATAATTACCTGGCTCAACTCTGATGACCTTTATGAAACCAACGCGCTGCTTACTATAGGTACCATGTTTGGCGATACCCCGTCACTTGATTTTGTTTTTGGTGATTGCTTGTTTTTTACCAGCCAAAGCAATTATACCAATCAAATTGATATAAGCGATTTCAGGGCTAAACAATTGGGGCAGTTCCCGTACTCCCAACCCTCAAGTTTTTTTAGGAAGAGGTTAATAGATGATTACGGATATTTGAATCCCAAATTTCATTATTGCCTTGATGTTGACCTGTTTATCCGCTTTGCCCTTAACTGCAATATGCGCTATGTTAAGCAAACGCTATCGAGGTTTAGGATGCATGATGATAGCAAAACCGTTGGCCATTGGAGCAAGTTTTTAGAGGAGTGGATAGTTATTTATAGTAAAACACTACGTACGCTAAATAATCAGCAACTGATAGATTGTGCCAAAGATTTAGGGGTGTACCACAATGCCAGCGATGTTTATGAACCACACACTCGGCCATTTAGTCTGAATGACCAATACCGGTCGTTCCTATACTTCTTTGAAAGACAGCTGCACATTGCCTTCCCTAGAGGTACTGCATTTGTAAGTGCTAAAAAGCTAAATGCTATTGGCAGATTGTTAAACCTTATTGAGGGCAACGACAACCGTAAAACAAGTTTCCCGGTTTCGCCGGACAAATACCTGATGGGTATCAATAAAAACATGCTTCACCCGGTAAACCTGCTAAGGGGCAAACTTAAAAAGGCAAAAAACTACAATGCCGTTCGTGATGCGGTGCTAGCCCGAAAGCACCGTAAAAGTGCTTTGATAAAAGCCCAGTTAAATGCGCCCAAAGAGATCCCGGTAATTATCATCAACTTTAACCAATTAAATACAGTAATACAATTAATAACATGGTTAAAAAAGAATGGCTATCATAACATTCATATTTTAGATAACAATTCGGATTACCCACCCCTGCTTGATTTTTATGCTGGCACCGATGTGAATGTCATTCGCCTCGAGCGCAATTACGGCCACATGGTGTTATGGAGTAGTCCCGCTATCAGCAAAAAATTCTCAAAAGGATATTACGCAGTTACCGACGCCGATGTGGTACCCGATGAAAACTGCCCTGATGATTTTATGGCAAAATTTATTGAGGTGCTTAACCATCATCCGGAAGTTACAAAAGCTGGGTTTGGTTTAAGGATAGACGATATACCAAACCATTACCCGGCTAAGGAGGCTGTAGTAAAATGGGAAGAAAAATATTGGGCGGATGAAATATCTGCAGGATTATACAAGGCCAATATCGATACGACTTTTGCCTTGTACCGTCCTTATAGCTATAAAGTTTACGAGAATTTCCTCTCAGCCATCAGGACCGGGGCACCATATCTTGCACGGCATTTAAGCTGGTACCAAGACCCTGATAATTTAACGGATGAACAAGAATATTATATTGAAACAGCCAATGTATCAAACAGTTGGTCGTTAAAATATTCACAAACTATTTATCAGGATCTTTAGATGCTTGTTTCGGTGATCGTCCCTAATTATAACCATGCCCTTTTTTTGGGCAAGAGATTAGAGACGGTTTTTGCGCAAACCTTTCAGGATTTTGAAGTGATCATACTTGACGATTGTTCTACAGATGACAGCAGAACTGTTATAGAGCAATACAAACACCATCCTAAAGTAAGCCACATTATTTACAATGAAAGCAATAGTGGCTCGGCGTTTAAACAATGGCAAAAAGGTATTAGCCTGGCCAAAGGCAAATATATCTGGATAGCCGAAAGCGACGATTACAGTGAGCCATTGTTTCTGGAGAAAATGATCGGGGTTTTTGCTGTTAGCCCGGCCAATACCGGGCTGGTGTATTGCAAATCATTACCGGTTGATGAGCATAACTTTAATTACGACGATAGCGACAGGTGGATGAAAAGGGTTGACCCCGACAAATGGGAGCGTGATTTTTCAAACATCGGAAAAAAAGAGGTTGAAGATTATCTTTCGGTGCAATGTACCATTCCCAATGCAAGTGCAGTTCTTTTTGATGCCCGATGCTTCAACGAGATAAACTGGGGCGATCTTGATTTTAAAGTTTGCGGTGACTGGTATGTTTATGTCACCATCCTAAAAAGATACGATCTGGCATACACCTCATTGCCACTAAATTACCACCGCAATCATCACTTAAATGCCCGCTCACAAAATACTGGATCATCATTATTTGAGCAGTACAAGGTACTGGCGTACATCAGTAAAAATTTCAAGATCACGCAAAATGCTATTCACAACAAGGCGTTTGGCGAAAGGTTGTCGCAGGTTTTAAGTATGGTAAAGCAGGGCCGCATTTCAAAATCAAAATTCTTAGGGATAATTAAATTAATGCGCAGGTTTGATAAGAATTACCTGCAACGCTTATTAAGAGTTTGGTACGGTAAGGTAAGGCGTATCGATTTCAACTTTTAACCATGCAAAAAATACTTGTAGTAGGTGCCGGGTTTTCCGGAGCAGTGCTTGCCCGCCAACTGGCAGAAAGCAACCGTTTTGAAATACTGGTGGTTGATGAGCGCAACCATATTGCAGGCAACTGCCACACAAAGCGCGATGCCGAAACCAATGTAATGGAGCACATGTACGGCCCCCATATTTTTAACACCAGCAACAAAAAGGTATGGGATTATGTGAACCATTTTGCCGAATTTATGCCCTATACCAACAGGGTTAAAGCAGTAACAAGAGCAGGTGTATTCTCCTTCCCTATCAACTTGCTTACTATCAATCAATTATTTGGTAAAAGTTTTAACCCGAGGGAGGCAGAAGCGTTTGTGTCTACACTGGGCGACAAAAGCATAACAGAGCCGCAAAATTTTGAAGAGCAGGCACTCTCAATGGTGGGCAAGGAAATATATGAGATCTTCTTTCGGGATTATACGATCAAACAATGGGGCTGCGACCCAAAGGAATTGCCTGCGAGCATCCTTAAACGGTTGCCTATAAGGTTTACTTATGATGATAATTATTATCACAATGTTTACCAGGGCATTCCCAAAAACGGGTATACCGAATTGGTTTCAAACATTTTGGCGCATCCAAACATCAGCGTAAAGCTTAATGATTGCTACACCCGCGAGTGGAACGGCAATTACGATTACGTTTTTTACACAGGCCCAATTGATGCCTATTTCTCTTATGCACGCGGCAGGTTAGGCTACCGTACCATTTATTTTGAACGCAATGTTTTTAATGGCGAAGATTACCAAGGCAACCCGGTGATCAATTATTGCGATAAGGTTGTACCGTATACCCGTGTGCACGAGCATAAACATTTCACCCCTTGGGAAAAACATAGTAAAAGCCTCTATTTAACAGAGTTTAGCAAAGAGACGGAAGAAAACGATATTCCGTTTTACCCTAAAGCCCTGGCTGCAGACAAAGCGATGCTTGAGGTCTATAAACAAATGGCAGAGGGCGAGATTAAAACCACATTTTTGGGTCGCCTGGCAACGTATCGTTACCTGGATATGCACCACGTAATAGACGAAGCCTTAACAATTGCTGAACAATTTCTAAGGAATACAGCGCCTCTTGAAGCTTTCATGCGGTTCCCGATAATAAATGGCTAAAACTGTTGTATGCTGGTACCGCCACGGGCACGAGAACAGGAATGACCTGCTACGCTACGGATTAATGCAGTTGCATGTGCAAGGACTGATAAAATACATAGAAAGAGACATTACAAAAGCTACCGAAGCCGGCTATAGCAGCACAGTTGCCGACAGCCAACACCGGCATGTTTCTTTTTTAACCGTGCTAAAACAAAGCCATTTAAAAAAAATACTTGTTGATAGCGAAGACTCATTCATTCACCTATCAGGCTTTATTACAGAAGCTGATGTTTACTTTGCCGCGGGCTATAATACAGATATACATATCCACAAAAAAATACCCGCCGGCTATGTCTGGCAAACTGATGCCGACCTGGATTGGTACCGGGAAAAGATCAGCACAATAATCAATGCTTTGGGCAATCAGTTCAATAAAATTAAACCCTTTATACCCATTGGGCCTAACCTGGCTTTTAACGGCAAATCATCTGCACTTGTAGTTAAAAGAAACAACATAATATATAGGCTTAATAAGTTTTTTACGGGTAACATATACTGGCACTCAAATTACTCATCATTCAACAAACGATATGATGAACTTTTAGCTTTGAGGAGTAGCAAGTTAAAATACGATGTAATTTTAAATGACACCCTTTGGGGCTGGCCGTTGCACCGTATAAGGTTACATAAAAAGTTGGCTGCTTTGGCCGGTAAATTCAGGATACAGGCTGTGCTTAACTGGCACTCTCCCTACCATGAGGATGGTAGTGATAAACTTGAACTTAACCCCAACGCTTTCCCCATAAAAACGGGCGGCGATATTACCGACTATGAAAAAATGCTCAGCGAAAGTAAAATGGGTGTTTTTGCGAGCGGTTTCCACTGGGGTTGGCGCAACATCATGACCTTGGGGCTATTGGTTGGTGTCCCTGTATTGATAGATGAGCTATTGCTTGAGCCATATTTCAACATGCGTGAGTTTGATATGCATTTTAACTCAGATACCGATTGGAATACTATCGAAGGTTTATTGAACAATATAAGCCCTGAAAAGTGGGAAACCACCAAACTTCATAACCAGTCGGTTTATGATCGTTATCTTGCACCATCGGCGGTGGCTAACTATTTTTTAAATACGGTTGGATAGCATTCGTGTAGCATATATATCTTTTGAACATCCGTTAGCAGAAACCTGCGGCGGTATAGGTGCTTATGTTGATCAGATTGCTACCATCATGGCTACCCGTGGCCATAATGTTGAAGTGTTTACAAGCACAGCCACTAAGAAAAGCTCCAGCAACGAGTACAAAAACTATTGGGTTCACCAAATACCTGCAAAAAGCAATGCTGATTTCAGAACGGCTGTTTCATCCGTCTTTAACGCCATACATCAACAAAGCCCTTTTGATATCATAGAAAGTGCCGAATATGGTGCTGATGCTTTGGTAATTAAACAGAATAATCCTCACGTACCATTAATAGTTAGACTGCATACACCCACTTTTTTAGTTGACCGGCTTAATTTTATCAAACCATCGTTAACAACTAAAATAAGGTTTGTAGCAGGCAGTATTTTAAGAGGGCGTTTACCCCAACCTTATTGGAAAAAAAAGACCGTTATTGATATAGAAGAAGATATTTATAAACTGGCCAATACCGTAACCAGCCCATCAAAAAGCCTTGCAGCAATTGTGATGGATGAGTGGGGCAAACGCGATATTAAGGTGTTGCCAAACCCTTACGCACCATCGCAGCAGCTGCTCAAAGTTCGGCATCAAGCCGATGGCGAAAAATTCCGCGTACTTTTCCTCGGGCGTTTAGAACAGCGCAAAGGTATTTATACTTTACTTTCGGCTATTCCCCAAATATTGAAGGGAAATAGTAACGTTTTTTTCACCTTTGCCGGTGCAGACCAGCCATCTTATAAAAAAAACCTATCTGTAAAAGCACTGATGCTTAATAAATTAAGCGCTCATACGAATCATCTTGAATTTTTAGGACAGGTAGGTAACACCCAACTGAATGAAGTTTTTGCTAATGCAGATGTTTGCGTTTTGCCGAGTATATGGGAAAATTTCCCTAACGCTTGTTTGGAGAGCATGGCAGCAGGCATCCCTGTGATAGGATCAAGAGCCGGCGGCATGGCAGAAATAATAACTTATGATAAAGACGGCTATTTAATTGAACCAAAATCACCAGGAGAGTTAGCTAATGCGGTTTTAAAATTAACAGGTGATAAAGCCTTGCTGCAAAAATTAGGTAATGCGGCCCGGCAAACGGTTTTAGAGCGATATAACGCCGACGTTATAGGCGAAGCTACAGAAAATATTTATTGGCAAACCATCAAAAAATAGAAGCTTTACTAATGCCGGATATCTCTGTAATAATATGCACTTATAACCCCAGGTTAGATTACTTACAGCGTGTTTTATCAGCCTTAAAAGATCAAAGTATAGCTGTTGAAAGTTGGGAACTGCTGATAATAGATAATTACAGCAACAATCATTTTACCAACAGTGTTGATATAAGCTGGCACCCAAATGGGAAAATCATATCCGAACCAAAAGCGGGACTGGCAAATGCCCGCATAACCGGGGTGGATAATGCTTCGGCGGAGCTTATCGTGTTTGTTGACGATGATAACGTTCTTGACAGAGACTATCTACTGGCGAGTTTAAACTTCCATAAACAAAACCCAAAAGTAGGTTGCTTTGGTGGTATGTCGCTGCCGGTATTTGAGGTTGAGCCTCCTGCCTGGTTCTATCAAACCGGCATAAACTTAGGCTGCCAGAATTATGGTAACCAACTGTATGTTTCCGATCAAGCATCGGTAGGGTATCAATTAACAAGCTACCCTGAGAAAGCCCCTATAGGCACAGGTATGGTAATTACACGATCAGCATTTAAAAGCTACCAGTTAAATGTAGCCAACAACAAACAAAGGTTACAATTGGGCCGCAAAGGCATGGAGTTAACTTCTGGCGAGGATAACGATATTATTTTAACTATCGTTAAAAATGGCTTTGAGGTAGCTTACCTTCCGCAGCTAATTGTTAACCACCTGATACCTGCCAACCGGCTTAGCGATGCTTATTTAAGCAAAATGGCTTATCAAAGCAACAAATCATGGATAAAACTATTGTTGTATCATCAGATATGCCATTTTGCGCCAATCCCCAAATGGACATTACTGCCCCGTAAAATTAAAGCCTGGATATTATATAAAGCATGGTCGTCGCCTTTAAATTATATTAAATGGCAAGGTGCCTGTGGCACGTTCGAAGCTCTTGCAAATAATGGATAAACGCAATCACCTTATAGATCTGCTTAGGTTTTTAGCTGCCAGTTGGGTAGCCATTTTTCATTTTAATGAGGTCGTACCGCACATTTCAAACTGGTATCGCAATTTGCTGAAACTGGGTTACCTTGGCGTACCCATATTTTTTGTTATTAGTGGTTACTGCGTGTACCTGGCTGCCTTAAGGGCAAAAAGCGCTAAAGACTTTTTAATAAGGCGAATATGCCGCATTTTTCCACCATATTGGTTCAGCATCCTCATTGTTGGCATAAGTATTGTTTTAAGCTTAGTAATTAACGGTGTTAATTCGGTAGCAGTGATACCTAAAACACTACCCGGTTTAATTGCCACAATAACTTTAAGTACAACTCCCTTATCAAAGATACAGATCGTTAACTGGGTCTACTGGACACTTACTTATGAGATAGCTTTCTATCTGCTCATTTTTGCATCATTATTTGTAAAAGCAACTTATCGGATTTACTGGTACATTTTTATATCACTGCTTTGCTGCTTTTTACCCGTTCATGAACATTGGCCTTTATTTTTCATAAAACATTGGCCGGCATTTGCGACTGGCGTGGTTACCTACAGGTTTTTGAACGAGAAAGGCCAATTGTGGCAAAATATTGTATTGTCAATCATCACTTTAATAGGTTTGTTCCTGACAGATGCAAAACTGTTTGAAGGCATAACTTGCCTTATCACCGTAACTTTGATCGCCCTTAATCATCTTAAACCGCTTAAGGCAAACTTCTTTAGTACACTTGGCGATTACTCCTACTCCATTTATTTGATACATGTACCTGTGGCCGTATATATGTTTGGCGCAGTTAAGCAACAACAATTGGTGCAAACTAATTTGTTAATAAACCTTGCATGGGATATAACTCTCTATAGCTTTATCGTTTTGTTATCATGGCTAATGTATAAGTATATTGAACTGCCATCAATACGGCTCGGTAAAAAACTAACAAATGTATCCCGGAAAGCTGCTGTATAATTTGTTTTACAAGCCATTAGGCTACATTAAGTTTGTAGCTAAAACCGGTATAGTTAGTTATTATACTGCGCAATTGGCAATGCGTAAAATGATGAAGCAATCACGTTTATTGAAAGAGCATAAACAAGATGCTTCGCTACCTGTCTATTCGGTATATTTTCTTACCGGTCACAAATATTGGTATCAAACAGCTTTTTGCTTGTATTCATTACAAAAAGTTTGCAGCAATATAAGAATACAAGCCCTAATTATTGATGACGGCTCATTTACCAGTGACTTAAAAAAGCAGGTTATGAGGCAATTTCCATCTGCACAAATCATTTTTAAAAGAGCAAACAGAAGCTTTATTAGATCAGTATTTACCAAAGTCAAAATATCCGGCTATTCGTAAAAAACGCCTCACCTATCCGCACATTAAAAAGCTGACTGATATACATTTTTTACCGGGTAATTGGAAAATGGTTCTTGATTCTGATATGTTATTCTTTAAATATCCCGACGAATTGATAACCTGGTTGCAAAACCCCAAGCATGCTTTTGCCCTTAAAGATCCACTAGATTCTTATCACTACTCAATGGGGTTAATGGAAAAACTCACTAAACAACCTGTTACTAAATATATTAATGTTGGGGCAATAGGTTTAAACAGCCCAGACATTGATTGGGACGCTGTGGAAAGATGGATTATTGAATTGGAAACTACTGAAGGCTCTTCTTACCTTTTAGAACAGGCACTTAGTGCAATGATAATCTCCGGTAATAAGTTGCAAACACCCAATCCAGAAAATTACTTGGTAATGCCAGATAAAGAACAGGTTATTGTTCAACAAGGAATACTTCATCATTACGTTGATCGATCTAAGCAATGGTATTATAAAATAGCGTGGAGAACAGTTAAATGACAACTCCACTCGTTTCTGTTATAATACCTGTTTATAATGGCGAAAAATACATCGCTGATACTATCAATTCTATTTTAGCCCAAACTTATTTAAATATAGAAATCATAGTAATTAACGATGCTTCTACAGACAGAACCGAGGAAATTGTTAACAAGTTCAGTTTAAAGCATAATATTCTACTCAAAAACAATTTAAAAAACATTGGTGCGTCAGCATCCAGAAACCTGGGATACAATAACGCAAAAGGTCAGATCATTAAATTCTTAGATGCTGATGATTTGATAAATCCCGAGGCTGTAGGTGAACAGGTCAAATTAGTATCAGAGAATCCCGAGTGTGTTATATCAGGCAAATGGGGGCGTTTCTACAATGATGATGTTACAACCTTTAGACTTAATCCTGAAAACTGCTGGAGAACATTAGATGCAAGCGATTGGATTTGCAGTTCCTGGCACAATGCACAATCGATGACCAATCCGGGTATATTTAGTATACCACGAAATATTGTGGAAAAAGCCGGTTTGTGGGACGAAAGACTTTCATTGATCGATGACATGGAATATTTCACAAAAACTATTCTTTCGGCAGATAAAGTAGTGTTTTGCGAAAATTCCACATTGTATTACCGCTCAGGTGTAGAGAATAGTTTGTCGGGAATAAAATCACGCAAGGCCTATCAGTCGGCTTATTTATCTTTAGAAAAAAGTACAAATACCTTGCTAAACAAAAGGAGCGATATAACTGCTAAAGCGGCCTGCGCCAATTTATGGCAATTATTTATCTATGAAATTTATCCTACCCAAACGGATATTGCCAGCAAGGCATTAACCCATTTAAAGAAGTTGCCTGCGCCTACCATAAAATTCCCCGCAGGTGGTTTATCTAAAATATTGCTGCCGTTTTTGGGATGGCGCATGCTGAAAAAACTACAATTTCTTAAGCATAAAAAAACTTGAAGATAGCCATCACAGCAGATCCGTTTATACCTGTTCCGCCAATATTATATGGCGGCATTGAAAGAATAATAGCGATGTTGATAGTTGAATTACAACATTTGGGGCATGAGGTAACTTTGTTTGCTCACAAAGACTCTAAAGTTAGCTGCAAACATATTCCATATAAAACAGATAAAAGCGGCCTTAAAAATGACTTATTGAATACCTGGGCTATAAATAAATACCTGTTAAAAAATAAAGTTGATGTAATTCATAGTTTTGGAAGGTTAGCTTATCTATTACCTCAATTGCATAAATCTTTACCTAAGCTAATGAGTTACCAGCGCGAACCAACTTTAAAGCAAATAAAACGGGCTGTCTCGTTATCAAAAAAAAGAAGCCTTGCATTTACCGGTTGCAGCGACTATATAAGCAACAAGATAAAACTATACGCGCCAACTTTTACGGTTTACAATGGTGTAAACACTTCTTCATATCAGTTTAATCCGCTGGTTGATGAAGATGCGCCTTTAGTGTTTTTAGGCAGAATTGAGCATATCAAAGGTGCCCATATAGCTGTCGAAATTGCTTTGAAAACAAATAAACGTCTTGTTATAGCTGGTAATATCCCATCCGAAGCACAAAAATATTTCGATACGAAGGTAAGCCCCTTTTTAAATGACAAGATTACATATATTGGCCCGGTTGACGACAACCAGAAAAATCAAATATTAGGGCAATCGGCAGCCCTGTTAATGCCAATCCTGTGGGACGAGCCCTTTGGGATAGTTATGGTAGAAGCCATGGCTTGCGGCACACCTGTAATCGCCTTAAAACGCGGTGCCGTACCAGAGGTGGTTACCGATAGCTTAAACGGATATACGGCCACAACAACCGGTCAGTTAATTGAAAAAGTTGCTCTTTTACCACAGATAGACAGAAAATCAGTGAGAGCAACCGTAGAGGAAAAATTCTCTGCTGAAAGCATTGCTGCCGACTATGTTCAAGTATATCAGAAACTTATAAATGCATAAACCCGCAACAATAGCAATTATGGTATCAATTGGTGATAGGCATCACCTTACCAAACACGCGTTTAGGCGCATGGCCGATTGGGCCTCTAAACATGGGTATAGTGCTTTGCTGCTAAAACAACAGACCGGCGAGTTAGAACGCATGCCGCACTTTAATAAGCTGATAGCACACCGGTCGGCACCAGGGTTTGACAGGTATGTAATTATTGATGATGACATTTTAATAGCGAACGATGCCCCCGCCCTGCCAAACATTCCGTCAGGTAAAGTGGGACTTTGTGCCGATGCCGAACAACGCAATACCGAAGCTGAGCATGTTAAATGGACAGCTAACTCGGGTTTCGTTGTCATTAACCAACCAGAGCTGCACTTGCTTGAAGAAGCTTACCAAATGGGCGAGTATCCTTTTAAATGCGGCGATGGCACAAATAAAGGCATTTGGGGGCCACATGACCAGGGTATAGTGAATGATATTTTATTTATGAATGATAAGATCCACGAACTTGATGGCAGGTGGAATTACCAACCCGTTCTGGATTATTTGATCAACTACGGTGGCGGCTGGGAAAAGTGGAGTACAAGCAGGTGGAAAAGATTAAGCTATTACATCAGCCTCATATTTCCATTTAGCAACAACAGACGAAGAATAGCCAGGGCGTTCGGGGTACATTTGATAAGAGCGCCATACCCGGCCTTGTTCAGTTTTATTATAAAATAATGAACCAAAAGCGTGTTTTAATAACCTGCGGCACAAAATTTCACTCAGATTATGTAGCCGAGCAGCTGTACAAACATGGTTTGTTGGAAAAAGCTATTACATCTCATCCTTCATCGAGATATACCAATCGTACAAAAATCCCACCTGGAAAATTAAAATTTCTGACACCAATATTTGTTATACCCTATTTTCTTAAAAAAATGGGCAAAGCAGGTAATTGGCTGGCACGTAAAATAGATTACCGAATGCCCGCGGTATTTGATTATTGGGCATCGAAACACACCGGGAGCGCAAACATCTCGATAACTTGGTCATGGTCTGGCTGGTACACAATAACAGCAATTAAACGGCGAAATGGAATTGCCATAGTGGAAGAGTCTGGATCATGTAATCTCGAACAAAATAAGTTACTCAATGATGAATACAAAAGCCTCAACCTTGAATTTAAAGACCCGACGCCGGATTTTATTATTGAGCGTGAATTGAGGGAAGTTAAAGCGGCCGACTATTTACTTTGCCCGTCGCAATATGTGGCAGAAACGTTTATAATTAACGGAATAAAAAAAGAGAAATGTATTATTATACCTTACGGTGTTAATTTAAATATGTTTCATCACCATAAGCAAAAACACCGAGATTTTACTGTTTTATTCGTTGGCACCATAGGCGTCAGAAAAGGGCTTATCTATTTGTTTAAAGCATTAGATTTACTTAGTAAAAAACACCCTGTGAAATGCTTGCTAATCGGATCGGTCGAAGAAAGCTTTCGTCCGATTTTGGATGCATACCAACATCTCTTCAATCACATTGAAAGAGTTGAACAAAAGGAATTGTCGAGGTACTACAATGATGTGTCGGTATTCGTTTTTCCGAGTTTGGATGAAGGTATGGCTCTTGTGCAATTAGAAGCAATGGCGTGTGGTCTACCCCTTATATGTACACCAAACTCAGGCGGTGAATCCGTCATCACCAACGGTAAAGAAGGTTACATTGTGCCCATCAGAAATCACGAAATTTTAGCAGAAAAAATTCTATTTCTTAAGGAGAACAAAAATATTTTGACAGAAATGTCGGAAGAGGCAGCAAAGCAAGCCAAGAAATTTTCATGGGATGCTTACGGCGAAAAATTGGCCACATTTATAAATCAATTACCTCCACCCGCAGTTCAATAGCTCATTGAAAAAAGTCTGCCTTATCACACCCGGACATATTTCTACCAATCCCCGACTGGTAAAAGAATCTATAGCGTTGTCAAAAAATGGCTATCAGGTGCATATTATATTCACACAATATGTGTCAGGGCAGATTCGCTTTGATGAGCAGATATTGAATGACAATCCTGATTGGTCGTATAACAAATTAGACTGGACAGGACACACATTATTCTCAAAATTTAGTCGGTTTGCCAGAAAACTTCTTAACATTTTAAAACTTTCTAATCCGGTAAAACTAAACCGCAACTTTTATTGGCAATTGACAAAAGCAATTACTGCAAATGCTGACCTATATATCGCTCATAATTTGGGTGCATTACCGGTAGCTGTTTATGCCGCAAAAAAAAACAGTTCTAAATGTGGTTTCGACGCAGAAGATTTTCACCGCTATGAAACAACAAATGATTTAGATGCCCCTACTGCAAAGTTGACAATCGCTATTGAGAATAAGTACATTCCGCAAGTTAACTATGTAACTGCCTCAAGTCCTTTAATTTCTGAGCGATATTCATCTCTATATAACTTACAAGTTTCCACCATCTTAAATGTTTTCCCAAAAGCGAAGCATATTATAAAACAAAATACTTCAGTCTTACCATTGCAATTATTTTGGTTTTCGCAAACTATTGGGCAAGGACGAGGGCTCGAAACGGTTATAAAAGCGATAAACAAGAGTCAAGTTTTTGTTCATTTGAATTTATTAGGCCAACAATCAACTGATTACGTAAGGAATTTAATAGGTGGCGCAGATTATAGGTACTGCAGAATTATCATTCATGATACTGTCGCGCCGGATGAGATATTTAAGCTCGCTCAAAAATTTGATATTGGTTTGGCGTCAGAAGCGAAAGAACCAGTTAATAGGGATATATGCCTTACCAATAAGTTATTCACTTATATACAAAGCGGCTTGGCCGTCTTAGCCAGCAACACAACGGCACAAAAGGATTTTATGGACAAATATCCGGAAATTGGAGATTTATATGGGGACGAACAGGATTTGTCTGTGCTAATTATTAGATATAATTCCGACAGAGCTAAATTATTGAATACTAAGCGTTCTTGTTTGGCATTGGGTAATCATGACTTAAATTGGGAGACTGAGGGCAGCAAATTTATTTCCATAATAGAAAAAACTCTCGCAAGTTGAAACGTCTTCTAATAATTAGTCCTTATTTCCCACCTACTAACGCGGCAGATATGCATCGTGTACGTATGAGCCTGCCTTATCTTAAAGAATTTGGTTGGGAAGCAACGGTAGTTACAGTTGATCCTAAATATTCGGACCTAACAAAAGACGATCTGCTTAAAAAATCTATCCCTTCGGGTACGTGTGTTTATTATGTAAAAGCATTTAACAAAAAAAAAACATCCAAATTTGGCCTTGGCGCAATTGCACTTCGCGCACTTTACTTTTATTATAAAAAAGTAAATGCGTTACTTAGTAAAGAAAATTTTGATCTCGTTTATTTCTCTACCACGCAATTTCCAGTTTGCATTTTGGGAGCTGTATGGAAAAAGAAATTCGGCATTCCGTATGTTATAGATTTTCAGGATCCTTGGTTTTCAGATTATTATAATGACAAACCTAAAGACCAGCGTCCGCCTAAATACTGGTTTTCATACAGACTTAATAAATATCTCGAACCTATAGCTCTTAAAAATGTTGACGGGCTAATAAGTGTATCGGCAAATTATATTAATGATTTACAGGAGCGCTATCCATCAACAAAAAACATCCCTACTTCGGTTATCATTTTTGGGGCAAGTATAGTTGATCGGCAAATAGCGCTAAGTAACACCGAAAAATCCGTCGACTTTTTAAAATCCAGACTATAAGAATTTGGTTTACGTAGGTAGAGGCGGATATGATATGCACAGGGCGATAATCCCGCTTTTTGAGGCTGTAATCGGTTGTTGAAAACAGCACCCAAGTACGCCAATAAATTACGCGTGTACTTTATCGGTACAAGCTATGCTCCTGCTGGCACCGGTACACCAACTATACTTCCCTTAGCACAAGAATATGGCTTGCAAGATATGGTTATAGAGCATCCTAACCGTATTGGTTATTACGATGTTCTGGCTACCCTCGATAATGCTAATGCATTATTCGTGCCCGGGTCTGATGATCCGGCATACATAGCATCTAAGCTATTGCCATTTTTGCTTGCCTGCAAACCCTTGCTTGCCATATTTAACTCGCAAAGTTCCGCTATAAAACTTTTATCAGAATTTGAAATCGAAAATACCTATTTGTATGATAAAGAAGATTTTATTGTCGATAATATCCAAAAGTTTTTGATCGATTTATCTGAAGATAGGCTTTTAACTTCCCCCTTAAAGATAAGCACTATAGAACAATACGATGCGAAAGCGCTAACAGCAAAACAATGCGATTTGTTCAACTTAGTAGTCGACAAGAGTAGAAAACACAAACTTAAGTAATGCGGTTAGCTGTAATTTTAACGCATCCAATTCAATATTACACGCCTGTATTCAAATTGATTACCGAACGAAATAATATTGAGCTAAAAGTTCTTTACACTCTGGGTAGCCAGACTAACAATTTTGATCCGGGATTTAAACAAGCCATAAAGTGGGATATACCATTACTTGAAGGTTATAAATATGATTTCATAAAAAACACATCCCCTAATCCTGGGTCTGCAGACTTTAATGGTATCGTTAACCCTGATTTAATTGAAAAGGTCGAAAGTTTTAAACCAGATGCTTTATTAATTTATGGATGGTCGTATCATAGTCATCTTAAAATTCTTCGTTACTTCAAAGGCGAAACGCCGATAATCTTTCGGGGTGACTCAACGCTTCTGGATCACCAAAATATATTGAAAGCCACGTTGAGATTTTTTCTTTTAAAATGGGTTTACAGTCATATCGACCACGCTTTATACACCGGGATCAATAATAAAGCGTACTTTAAAAAATATGGCATTAATAACGAACAATTAGTATTTGCTCCTCACGCGATAGATAACGAAAGATTTGCTTACCCGAGAATTGACGAAGCAAAAAATTTAAGGCACCAACTTGGTATAAGCGATGATGATATCATTATTTTGTTTGCAGGAAAGTTAGAACAAAAAAAAGCTCCACAGCTTTTGTTAAAAGCTTTTTCCCGTATTCAAAAAGATAACGTACATCTACTTTTTATGGGTGATGGTGAACTGAAAAATGAATTAATTGAAACTTCTAAATCGATTGCCAACGTTCATTTCCTTGGCTTTACAAACCAACTTAGCATGCCCGTAATATATCAAACTTGCGACCTTTTTTGCCTCCCATCAAAAGGGCCGGGTGAAACCTGGGGCCTTGCAGTGAACGAAGCTATGGCGTGTGGGAAAGCAATTCTACTGTCTGACAAAGTCGGTTGTGCGGCTGACTTGCTAAAACCCGGTATGAACGGCGCGATTTTTAAAAGCGGTGATCTTGATGATTTATCCGATCAATTAATTAATCTAACTGAATCGAAGAATGTATTGCAACGATATGGTCAAAACTCTTCAGAGTTGATTCAGGATTGGAACTTTGTTGAAATAGTAAAAAGCATAGAGACGTTAATGTTTACAATCTGCTGTAAACAAAATTAGTAGATTTTCTTAAATACAATCAAAATCCCCTTCGCTAAGGCTGATTCGAGGCTTTAATTATTAGTTTTCCGGCTACTTATCTCATCCATTTCTTCTCCACTTATTTTTCGACGATCTTATTCTATGCTTGTCAGGAAAGACAAATTTTAGATGCTTTTCCTTTATTTTATTAATCTTTTGAGATAGGAATATCGTTTATAACTTCTTCTACTCCGATAACTTGCAAAGTTTTACTGTAATAATTATACTTATGGTATAATTATTTACCTATCTTATTAAATACAAACAGCTTATAATAAGACAATTAAAAGTTTGAAGTCCTTATCAAAAACAATAACAGTTGATTAAAATAACATTCAGTTAAATTAACACCTCTTTTGTAACTCAAAATTAAAACATCCTTACAACCTATCTGTTTAAACGACAGTAATAACATAATAAGGTATGGATTTGAGCGGCAAGAGAAAAAGATTATTGTATGTTAACATTATTTCCATTTTTTTTGGAGTGTGCTTAACTTCCATTACATTTAAGTCAATTGCTCAATCTACTGGGATTGGATGTCTTATGGATAACAGCAATATAATTTATACGGATGGAGTATTGACAGTCGGAAATATCTATACATTAGGCACTCCCCATTCAACTATCTGCCCCCCTGGCTCAACAGCAGCAATATCTGTTTACATCCCAACATCTCTAAAAGGCGATCTATGCCTTGTTGCATTATCACCACCAAATACACTCCTGTCTACCGGTCATATGTGGTATTACTCACGTGTAAATTGTCCCTTAGATGATTTTTTGCCGTCGTTATTTGTAGTGATTTCTTTGACTACAATTACTCAAATTACGCATTGCAAAAACGTTCGTCGTAAAACGGACACTGTCCTCTAAAAATCTCAATATTTTTTAATTAGAGCTGTTCTTTCCCAATCGGTTCGATACCGTTATGTTATCAATGACATTAATGATTTGGAGTTTTAAATTTTGTACAACAAAAAGTTGTAGATTCGCGTACAAAAGCCGACCTAAATCAATATTGTTATAAAGGCATGAAATTAAGAAAAGAAAAAAAAGGACTATTGATTACCTCATTAAAACGTTGCATTACAATATTAGTATGTGTAATAAGCATATATTTTAAAGCGAATGCGCAACAGGGCTGTCTTTTATCTGGAACTTTATACACCGCTAAAACCTCTGGAAATTGGTTTGGAGCTCCAATTTATTCATCGTCGCCTAGTTTAGCTACCACCTGTCCAAATGGATCAACAATACAAATAGCCAAACTTGGTACGGGACCAAATACTGATTGTGTTGTTTTCTTTTTGTTTATACCTTTTACTGGCTCGGAAAAAACCTATACTAATTTTACCTGCCCTATAGATGATTATCTGCCCTTATTATTTGTAATAGTCACCCTTATCGGATTTTACACGCTAAAGACTTACAAAATATGCACATAAAACTCATTTTTTTTGAAAAGAAAAACGTTAACTTCAAACGTTTTTAAAGATAATTCGTTTTCGGAAAAAAGTTAAACTGACAGTGCCTACTATGATCATAAATAAAAATAGCCAAGTTTGATTTTCTATAGGCACTGGTGTTGAAGCACAAAAACTTGGATTGTTTATACTATAACGTACGTACGCTCCGTCTCCGGTTACAGCTCCTCCTAATGTCGCCTCAGTTACGCAGTCATAAGACAAAATTGTCATTTCCTGACGACTAACAGGAGAAGTATAATAATTTACTACACCACATATATAGTTTTCATTATTGGGTTTAGTTGCACTATAGCCATTGTAATTTATTGAATAAGAAGATCCTGGATTTTTATAGATTTTTCTGGAACCAGCGGGAACTCCATATGGATACCCAGTTCCCAATGAAACGGTGTAAACTTGATTGTTTACCAAACACCCGAAACCAGTCGTCTGTGCAGGGCAACGAAGATATATCACAAAAGAAAAAACAATCAATAAGGTAAAAAAGCGCATAACTCAACAGTTAAATTTCTTAGGAACTCTTTATTACGACAAAAAAGATAGCTTAGTTTTATTCCTGGGGCTATTTCATAGTCTTATAAGTTGTAAACAACAATAAAAAACTAAACCTCATCAAAATTGAATAGCGAAACGAAGTTTTCCTAAACCAAAAAAAATTTTTAAACTGTTATATTAATCGGCTTTATTTATTCTGTATTAAAACACACGCATCGGGTACTTAAGTCCTACGTTTTTAACTTTATTTACTTTGAAATAGTTAATCTAACTGCCAAAATACATCAGCTTTTTGTAACCCTAAATGCCTGTTTAACGTAATTGCATTAATCTTTCTATCTTTATCCTCACTACAAAAGTTAATGGAAAATCATACTACAGAAATAAAAAGATCCATCAGTCAAACTATTGACTTTTACAAAATTTTTAGGGTATTCCTAAGTCGCTGGTATTGGATATTGTTCTGTTTACTGTTTTCAATCGGTATTGCTAAGTTGCAACTGTTGTACACCAAACCGGTTTACATGAGTAGTGGTTCGTTAAAATTACAGGATGCAGCCCAAGGTATGAACAATAATGTTAGCGGTTCGCCGCAAGCATTTAGCTACACAGATAAAATTCAGGCCGAAAGCTACACTATCCGTTCAAACCAGGTAATTTTGGACGCCATAGCGAAGCTAAACTACAAGGTCTCTTACTATATAGTGGGCCGAATTAATCTTACGGAACTTTATCCCAGTAAACCTTTTAACATAGATATAATTAAACAAGACTCTATCAACTTTAGCAGAGAATCTTATCAAGTTGAAGATGTTGATGGAAATACTTTCTCTTTAAGTAACCCGAATGACTTAAAAAAAGATGGTAAAAAGTATCATTATGGCGAGGTTTTGAACTTAGGAAATATGCAATTTAGGATTACCAGTCAAATACCCTCAAAGGCAACCTATAGATTTAATTTCAATGCTAATGAAGACTTAATTGGTCGGGTATTAAGTGGTTTGTCTGTCAACGAGGCCGCCAAGTTCACAAATGTGATGAATCTGTCTCAAACAGATGGCAACTCTGCCTTTGCAGCTGATATTTTGAATGAGATAATGAAATCATACATCAAATATGACCTGATTCAAAAAAGGCTTTCGGCAAATCAAACTGCCGAGTTTATTGATAATCAGTTA
>JAESTD010000272.1 GCA_016763755.1 Mucilaginibacter sp. | reverse complement strand
TTGCAGACACAACAAAAAAAGATACGGCCAAGATCAACACTCAAATTCAAAAAATACAAAAGAAGATAAGTGACCGGCAAACTGAATTATCGGAAATCCAAAACCGTTTACCCGGGGAACAGGCAGCTGCCAGCGAAGCGACTGAAAATTCCGGAGACGCCCAGGAAAAGAGCAGAAAGCAAGCCGCTAACGCCGTAGGGGGCGATGCAGGGGATGCCAAAAAGGCCGCCAAAGCTGCAAAAAAAGCGGCAAGTCAAACCAGTGACGCAGAGGATGCTGCCGAAAAGGTGAAAAAGGACCAGGAAAAAATAAAGGATCTCAACAAAGATCTTGAGAAGCTTAATGAAAAATTATCAAACCTTCAACAGGGTATCGGTTAAATGATAAACCAGGACCTGCGTTGTACCTCAACCATCCATGAGTAACCAATCGAATAATTTTACCGGTATCATCAACCGGGTGTTTATCATCTTCCTGTTGTTCACCTTCCTGGTGACAACAGGGTCATTTTTTTTAAGACATACGATCAATGTGAAGTTAGAAAAAATGAGCAGCCAATTATCCGAAGCGTCTTCACAGCAGGATATTGGCGCACTACTGGTAGAATTAGACCTTGGTGAAAATAATTTTCAAAAAATAAACTATAATAACAGTACAGCAGATTTAAAAATATACCAACAGCGGCTTGATACCATTTTCAGGGGGCTGGTCAAAATCATAGATCGTTATCAGAAGGGTAAGTACTCTGCCTTGCCGGAAAGCCGGCGTCAGATCGAAAAAAGTCTCCAGCAAAAATTTCAGCTTTCGCGGCAGGTATTTGCCCTGCGGAAGAACTTTGATTCGCTTTTGCGGGTGACCTCGGTAGAAAACATCCATCGCCGCTTTAACCCTAATCGCGTATCTCAAAGGCCGGTAAACAAGGCGGATACGGTCATTACCACGCGAAAAGAAGCCAATAAGACCGGTCTGTTCCATCGTTTGCGGGAGGCGCTATATGCGACCCGGTCCGTAAAAGTCATGACCGTTCGGGAAAAGGCCGGTAGCAGGACCAACCTTACAAACGAGGATGCAAAAAAAATGCTTCGCCAGTTAAGTTCCGAATACGGAAGGATGGCCGAGTCGGGCCAGGCACTGGTCCTGGCAAACCTGAACCTGTTGACCGAGCTACGGCAAGTTATCCGCCAATTTCAGGATATCGATCATCTGGCGTATGAACAAAGTCGTGAAGCAACTTTAAAAGCCTACGATTCCACCACCAAAGACCTGAACACATTTACCGGGGTCGCATTAGCGGCTGTTTTGGTGTTTATTGTGCTGTTACTGATCTATATCAGGAGGGCAGGTTGGGCCGAGCGTCGATTGCGTGTGGCCAGTAACCGGTCCATAAAACTGGCGGGTCAAAAATCAGAGATACTGGCCATCATGAGTCATGAAATACGGAATAAGCTGATGGCCATCAATGGCGCGGTCTTTACCCTCAAGCGAACAAGTTTGTCTCCGGAACAGGAACAAAAAGTTAAGGTAGTCAATCTCGCCTCCGATCTGGTGTTGGAGACCGTCAATAACGTTCTGGATGCGAGCAAACTCGAGCAGGGATATGCCGAGACCCGCAAAAGCGGGCCATTCAACCCGGCCGAAGCGATCATTGATGCGGTCGAAGCGATGCGCTTCATGGCGGAAAACAAAAATTTACAGCTGAAACTGGAAATGGATTTTGACCTGGACCTTAATATCGTAGGGGACGCTTTTCGGTTAAAACAGGTCCTGTTAAACCTGATCAGCAACGCGATCAAGTATACGGAGAAAGGTTTTGTTCAGGTTTCGGGAGGGCTTGCCGAAACCGACGGCAGGCACCGCCTGGACGTTGAGGTCCGTGACACCGGAAACGGGATACCTAAAGAGATGCAGGCCAAACTTTTTACCCCTTATTACCAGGCCGGGGGAAATAAACCGGGCACTGGTTTAGGATTATACCTGTGCCGGGAGCTAATCTTACGTCAGGGTGGTCAAATCACTGTCGAAAGTGATCCCGGGGTCGGCACAGCCGTTAAATTTTTTATCATTTCAGATGGACCCGGTGGTCAGATCCTCTGAATTCCTAGGCCTTTTGCTGAGTGCTTCCGCATTGATCCATTCTAAAAGCATTTCAACCGGAACTTCTAAAATGATCATGATCTCCAGCAGCCGTGCCAATGTTAATTCCGTGTCGCCCATTTCTATCTTGGAATAGGCATTTTGGGATATGCCAAGTCGATTAGCGAGGCGGTCCTGGGTCATCCTTTTTTCGTACCGGATGTTTCTCATGTTTGTTAACACAGAATCAATTGCTTTTTTTAGACTATCAGATCGTTCCATTGCTTTACCAATTTTCAGGCGTTTGTGTGCGTAAAATTTGCTTAAACGATCGGAATTTCAAACCTCGGGCGACCTATTGGTCTTTTCGCACGACAGAACCCTTGTTTCGCCCGATATCCTGTTGGGAGAGGACTTGCACTAATACCAGCATAGCCCAAAATCGTTTTTATAGTTGCTACTCACAAAAGTATATGACGAATATGATCAATAACAAGGTTGAGGCTGCATTTACGTCAATATTTGAATAGAATACTATACAATGCTGACAAGATTTATCGTCCGTGAAACTCATAAGTAAAAACGAATATTTCATATATATCATCATAAGTTTTAAAATATTCCCGATGTTGATAATCACCGGCTATTAAAGAGGTTTTCTAAGATCTGCACTTGCATGGTATCAATGTTGCATTTTGCCTGAACAAGTATTTAATATTTTGAGATCCATATGAAAACACATCTAAAAAAAGCATCATTACTAATGACCGGTTTACTGGTTGGCGGTAAATTGTTTGCACAGACCCCGGACACTACCTTAAACACAAAAAATTACGTACAACCATTCTCAGGGGGCGGTTCTTTCCGTACCTGGACAATAGGCGTTCACGGTGGACTTTTAACACCTTACACTATTTTCGGCACCAACGGCCGTCAGGATTTCAGAACACCACAATCTGAAATTGGCTATGGTGGTTACATTCAAAAGCAATTTTTACCGGGGTTTGCATTGCAAGCCGATTTCTTGAGAGGCCAGGTTAGTGGTACAAACTCCCAAGGTGTAGGTGCGATACCTGAGGGGAGCAGCTACAATACCAAGTTAGATTGGTCTGCCGCTTTGAAAGCTAATTTCACTTTGGCTAACATTAACTGGTTTAGCCACAAAAGTGCTATACAACCTTACATTAGTGCAGGTGCCGGTTACATGGGCTATAAAACTACCGTTACAACTAATGCAGGCGGCGCAGTAGCCACCAGTGATGGTACCAGTAAAGAGTGGTTCGTACCTGTTGGCTTAGGCTTTAAATTTAACCTTGGCTCGGGTGTAAATCTTGACTTAGGTTACCAGGTTAACTTTGTACAAACCGACAACTTTGACGGCCTTAACGTAGGCGGACAAGACAGATTCTCTTATGCCCACATCGGTTTAGAATTTGCTCTTGGAAGCAGCAAAAAACCACAGTTGGCTACCTACAACCCGGTTAACTCAATGCGTACAGAATATCTATGGAAAAACCAACAATTACAAGCACAAGTTGATGCGCAGAAAGCTGCTAACGCACAGTTAAGAAGCGATTTAGATGCTACCAACGCAAACGTTGCCAAACTTACTGTTGACAGTGATGGCGATGGTGTGATCGACGTTAACGATAAATGTCCTAACACGCCTGCAGGTACTAAAGTAGATGGCTCTGGCTGTCCGTTAGCTAAACCTGTTGTAGTGGTTACTGAAGAGGATCGTCGTGTAGTTAAAGACGCGATCGCTAACCTTGAGTTCGACTTAGGTAAAGCTACTATCCGTGAAAAATCATTCCCAAGCTTAGACAGGGTAGCGCGTTTATTGGTTGATAAAAACTTCAGCCTTAAATTAGCTGGTCACACAGATAATACAGGTTCTAAAGACTTAAACATGCGTTTATCTAAAGACCGCGC
>JAESTD010000271.1 GCA_016763755.1 Mucilaginibacter sp. | reverse complement strand
AAGTTAAATTTTGACTCATAAATAGATCCGTTCAATTAGAAGTACGCTAAATTAATGAAACGTCTGCATAGAAAAGTATACAAATTTTGTATAGCTGTTCACATCGTCACTATCGTTCTTGCCATGTATCTAAACTTCACACTCCGATCGTAATGGGTAGGTTGCGGTCGTCCCGGCAAAGAAACCACAAGGCTTAACCGCGGGTGATCACGACAGCATTTGCCTGCTCATTTTTAAAAAGCAGCCGTTCTGCTGGAGAGACACATCCAAAAGAAAAATATTTGCGCATTTCGCTGACTGGGCGTCTACCGCTACTACCTGCAGGCACTCGACAGACGCCGCTGAAGAAAAATATTGGATCAAAATAGCTCATTACTACGCGCGCAAGAGTTACGTAACAGAACGTTCCGGCAAGCCGGGTACAGCGGATGTACCCATAGACCCGAAAAAAAGCGGCCGCGAAAGTTGCCGTTCAGACCAGATGAGCACGGGGACGCCCTCAATTATCCTGAGGGTTGAAATTAACAAACAACGTGATCTTTTTGTATCTATAATCGTTTCATATTGTGTAGATTAGATTCACTAATCACTAGTT
Organism: Mucilaginibacter sp.; assembly: GCA_016763755.1. GTDB lineage: Bacteria > Bacteroidota > Bacteroidia > Sphingobacteriales > Sphingobacteriaceae > Mucilaginibacter. The sequence goes on along the minus strand of JAESTD010000271.1, from coordinate 25,848 downwards.
ATAAACCTACCATTATGAAACTCAATTTTTACAAATTAACTCTTCTGGGGTTGCTGATCACCATCGCTTCCTGCAAGAAAAATGACCAGTTGAACGCCCCGGTCATGGATCCTGATGCAAGGCTTACCGCCGCCGCAGGTGCTGACCATCTGCCATTGACCGTGGTAACGATTGCCGGGAAATACAACACGCAGGGCTACGTTGACGGCCCAGGGGACCAGGCGCGATTTACCGGCACCTCCGGTCTCGAATTAATGACCGATGGTAGCTTATTGATAGCAGACACCTACAACAATAAAATTCGGAAAATTACGAACGAGGGAGTTGTGTCAACTGTCAGTATTCCAAAAAACAATTTAGGTGAATCTCTTTCGCAGCCCAATTTCATCCTGACGCAACAAGACGGGACGATGAATATTTTAGCCGGCGCATCTAATTATCAGGGGAGCAATAATAAGTTCTGGATCATAAAACCGGATGCAAATACCTCTATAACACCAGCTCGCAGAAGTACTAACGATTTCTATCGCGTTCTTGCCAAAGACCCTTATAATAGCTATCTGTTTATGGGAGGGCAAGAAAATAAGTTTGATAGCAACGGCAATGATTTTCAAAGGGCTTTCATCGAGAAATTTCTTCCGGGGACAGGCAATACTTACGGTACAGATATAATGTATTTGCCGGCTTCGGTTCCAGCAAATATTCCTGAAGTGACGAGTTTATATTGCGGATATAACGCTGTGAAATATATCGTTATACATTCAAACATTTTATACAAACTGACGCCGGCCGGTGTTTATCAAGCGCTCTACACTGCTAACCCGGCAGTAAGTATTTCGGATGTCATCGCAACAAAAGATAGTCAAACGCTTTATATCGCTGAGGGCGGAGCTATAAAAGCGATCAGTAAGGGTCGTGTGCAATTTATCGTGGGGCCGCACAAAGAACTGAAAGGCAGAGACGGAGTTGGATCCAATGCTGATGTCTATGCTTTCAAATTAGCGCTGTCTAAAGACGAGTCCATACTTTATTTTACGGATGGCAACACTACTGTAAGAAAATTATACTTGCTGTAGATCACGTGTAAACCCTGCTTTTCTGGTTTGTTCGCTGGATATATTAACCGGTATAATGACGCAATTGATTACCGGTATGGAGGCTGGCCCGGAAAGGCAAAAAATACGTTGTGGTTGAACGTGATACCGGCGCGACGGCATGTTATGAGCAATAATCGACAGCAGCCATTTGCAATGGTTTGAGTGGTCTACTTGTGGTGAATTGGAAAGGGAATAAAAAAAGTTGCCTGCCGCTCCTACGGCAGGCACTTCGATTTAACTTTTAACTGACGTTTTCTACTAACATCTTGTAAGAACTAAGAGATTATTTTCGGCATGGCTAATTTGCTGTGTAAGCATTTTATTAGCCATATTGGGACAGTTAACAATTCGTTTCAAATGCCGGGTCACCTGTTGCCTGACGGCCCTGATGACCAGTAGCTGATTTTATTCTAACCTATTCGTTTTGAAAAACGGGACGCCAAGCGTCCCGTTAAACTCATTTAATTAATCACTTCGCCGCAAAAGGCATGGTTAAAACAAAACGCAAACGCAGCATTTTGATCCAAATATCAAATAATCTGACAATAGTTGTTTGTCCGGAATTCAATTCAGGATTGGATAGTGTGCGGCATATGTAGTACGGTATTTTGTGCGGAGCTCCCAGCAAATATTGAATAGGCTTTAGCAATTTGACAAGATGAAGATGATTGCGCGAAGTTGCCCTGCGACAAAGTGCATGGTAAAAACACAATTGGCAATGGCGAGCAACTCTCGCAATGTTAGAATTTGTTATAAACGCTTGAATAGTTCTTATTGTGGCGGTTGCGCACTCAACCATCATAGTTGTTATACCACGACCTGCACACTCATGACAATATGCTATTCACTGTAAACGCTGTGTTATCGATACCATGCTCATTAGGTGCGTTAAGAAGCCTTGATGTTAGTTAAGTAGTACGATTTCCAGCGTTTGTAAATGAGTAGCTTCTGTTCTGGTGTTAGGCGCTGGCCAAAGACGGGGTAATAGTCTAGGCATAGCCTGAGACTTATAAGGTTAGGTTTATTCATGTTGCGTTAATTAGGGTAGACAAATATACCTTAAAACGCGTCATCGATAAGGTAGCTCAAGTAGGAAGTTATCAACAGAAGGAGGAGAAGTGAGCTAAGTCTTATTTGCCAAAGTAAGGCTACAGGATAGGATACAAGGCAGGGAAAAGAACTCAACGCTTGTGAATAACTGCGTTATGGGCATGTTAATTGTGAATCAAAAGAATAACTATAATTTACCATCATGGAAATTCAAGAAAACTATCCGGGGGAAAACGAAGATGATGATCTTCAAAACGATGAGGCAACTGACGCTGACACCAATGCTGATCTTCAAAATGATGCGTATGATCAGGATGGTGCTGAGGACGACGCTGATGGAGACGACTTTGACGGATCGCTCGATACCCGCATAGGCGCCGACAGCGATGTCGATGATAGCGATGCTCAGAGCGCGGTCTGATTATTTTTGACGGGAAATGCGAGGTATCGTATTTCCCGCATTTAGATTATTTCGTCGTGATGGTGATTGCAATTGTGCTGAGTCCAATTGCCATATCTACCGCTTAACAAATCAACCTTTTACTTAACCCTTTTGCGCATTCAATTCAAGATCCGATAGGATTGCCGACCTAATTCTGGCAGATTAGATCTTTAAAAAGTCTTTTGACAAGCTCTCTCATTTAATCGTATTAAATTTCCAAACTATTCAGTAATATTTTATAGGCATCAACGTTTCAAAAAACAAACTGGATTTCGCCGTGATCAGCGAAGGGAACTTCAAGACCGGCAGTTTCGCTTATGAATCTTTAAGCAGAAATGCTAAATTCCCTTTCCGTTTTTTGCGGGCAAGAGTTGGTATTCGCTGATTTTATCTTATCGACATATCTCCACCTGGTCGAATCTAAACTATAAACTGCATTTACACGCAGACCGTTCTACATATTCCTTATTGCCCCCTGAACTGATATAATAGCAGCCCTCTTGTGGACCCAGATAGAGCGTTTGTCCACTTTTATAGGAACCGCAAGTCATATCGTTTTTTGGTGCAGGAGTAGAAGATTTAGAGCAACTCCAGCAAAGGCATGCCATCAGTATTAGGAACCAATAAATTATCTTTTTTTAAATATTTGAATAATCATTCATTACATCCAAATAAGCCGTGTTAGAAATTATCGACTTGCCGAAGTAAGCTGATATCAGTTGCCGATAAACACAGAGTCCTGTGAAGCGCGTTTTTAATGCAATTTATTGGGATGTATTTGGCTCTTTATGGATAAATTCGTTTGTTAACTAAAACAAGAAAAATCAAACAGCCGGTTACAAATGCCGTTTGGTTTACACTAATTGATAGCAAGTATGACCAAAGCGACAGTTTACGGTGATAAAGAACTGATCCAGGCAATTAAGAACCCGCATATCGATGATGCGATCATTAAATATTTCTATAAAAATTATTTTGCCGATGCAAGTAATTATATAAGGATGAATCAGGGAAGTACGCAGGATGCTGAAGATATATTTCAGGAAGTGATCGTCAATTTTATTGAGATCGTACGAAATGATAAATTTAGAGGAGATTCTGCTGTAAAGACCTTTTTATACAGTTTAACAAGGTTTACGTGGTTAAACGAATTGAAGAAAAGAGCACGGACATTGGTAAGAGAAGAAAATTATCATAAAGCAAGTGATCTGGAAGAAAAGGACATCAGCCATTTTGTAACTGGCCGGGAAGCAAGGGCTACAGTTAATCACATTATAGATAGTTTAGGTGAAGTTTGTAAAAAAATCCTGATGGCGTTTTATTTCAGTGAATTAAGCTTTAAAGAGATACTTCCATTGGTGGGCTACCAAAATGAGCAAGTGCTCAGAAATAAAAAATATAAATGTTTAAAAAGTCTTGAACAAGAGTTTGCCGCCAACCCGGAACTGGCGCGTCAATTCAAAAACGCATTAATGAATGGACACTAACGAAACTACGGAAAAGCTGATCAGATACATCAACGGAGAACTATCTGGTGAAGAGCTATCAGCTTTAAAAAAAATGCTGGAAGATGATCAGACCGCTCGCCACGAATTAGAGAATTTACAGTTGGCGAAAAGTGCTATCAGAAGTTACGGGCTAAGCAGTCAGATCGCCGAAGTCCGGAAAAATATGCTGACCGACAATGACGAACAGAGACCTGAGCAAACTGGTGTTTATCCTTTCATGCGCAACTTGATGAAGTACGCAGCTATATTTTTAGTAGTGTTGGCTTGCGTCGGCTTATATTATTATAACATCACAAGTACTGAAAAGCTATATACTAAACTGTATTCGCCTTATCAACTTAATGTTTCAAGAGATGCAAGTGGTGCTGAAAGTTTATCCAACAGTTATCAGGCAGGGCAATATGCTAAAGTGATCACTTATTTTAAAGAGCAGAGGAATCCATTAAATAAACAACTCTTTCTTGCGGCGCAATCTTATCAAAAACTGAAAGATTTCGCGAATGCCATCAAACTATACACCGAATTGCTAAACCGGAAAACAGAGAATGCTGAATTTCACGACGATGCTGAATATTTTTTAGCGCTATGTTATTTGGAGACGGGGCAAATTGAGCGTGCGGAACCGTTATTTAAAAATATATCTAAAGACACAGATCATCTGTATCATGATCAATTATCTTCATGGGATATGTATAAACTTAAAATAATCGATTGGAAGAAAGGTAATTAGCAAAAAAACCATTATTGCGATTACAAACGGGTCTGTGGCTTTTACTAATAGAAAAAGATAAAGTTATGAATAGACCAATGCTCCCCCGATTCGCTCAAGTGATGCTGCTGATCAGCATTTTAGGAACAGTTTACAGCTGTAAAAAAGAAAACAGTAATGGCGATCCAAAAGTGAATGCCAATCAATCTATGGTATCGTTTAGTTTGATGGCTACTAACACCACAAGCACTTTATCATTAAACGCTGTTGATGCAAACGCTACTTCACCTGCTATAAATTTTAATACAGGTGTTGCTAACATTTCAAGGTTCAAACTGGAAGCCAGTACTGCTAATCAAAAATTTGAGGTCAGAACGAAGAAACTCTCAAAGATCGATCTTTTTGCTGCAGTTCCATCTCTTGTAACCGCTGCGCTCGACACGGGCGTATACAAACAGATTGAAGTGAAGGTTGAATTTATCCGGTCGGCCGATCGCAGTGCGATACCACTTACCATGACGGGTGCATTTACCGCCGCAAACGGTAATGTTATCCCGGTTACATTAGAGTTTAACCAGGACCTGACCATAAAAGCAGAAACCAATAATATAACGCTGCATAATAATAGCGACCTGCTTGCCTTGGTTCAATTAAACTTAACCAAAATAGTTACCGGCATCAGCGCAAATGAATTGAACGCGGCCACTCAAACAAACGGAACTATTATGATCAGCGAATCATCTAACAGCGATTTGTTTAACAAAATAAAGAGTAATCTTCAAAACGCCGCCAAAACCGAATTGCATCACCAGGGAAAAGGTAAAGATGATGATACGGATGATAACCGTGGTAATGGCAACGATGACGGCCCAGGTCACCATTAATTCCCCTGCACATTATATCTAATCAAGGCCGTCCCCATGTGGGGCGGCTTTTGACTATTGCGATTATCCCTATGATCAAAAATATTATAAAAGGGTACCAATACCAACGATACACCCTATGCTGAGCACCAAACGTGCCGATGTGCCTTAAATTGGCCCAGTATCCCGGCAACTTTTTTGCCGTTCCGAAATCAGGGCTATTGACGTAATCAATTTTTGACAATTTTAACGATTCGGCTATTCCATAGCCCTGAGCGATATAATGATAAAATCTGCTCATTAAATATGCGGTAGACCGGTCGTCGGCTTTCCACATCGAGGTAACAATATTATCGCAACCGGCGTAAGAAAATGCGCGTGACAGGCTCATGACACCTTCTCCCTGAGCCAACTTACCTGCACCGGTTTCACAGGCGCTAAGTACTACTAAACGGGTTTTGGCAAATCGCATATTGTAGATCTCCGGCATATATATCTTGTATGCTAAGTCAGCGGCGGTTTTGTTTGGGTAAAAAGCAATGTAAGACCGCTCAGGTAAAGAATCGTTAGCAACGGCGTGCGTAGCCAAATGCACTATGTCAAACTGAGTAGCCTTTGTTAAAAATGCTTGCTTTGTTGCCTGTTCGCCTGTAAATGATAAGCCTCCGGTATAACCAATTTCGGTTTTTGATTCAGGTAAAGCACTCCAATTTTGATTATTCCCCGTCGTAATACCGGTACCGGTAAACGGTGCCAATCCCAAGATCTTCTTTGTAGATAGCGGTTCAATTTTTTTGTCTTTTAACAGTATTTTGCATGAGTAATTATAGGTGATCGCAAATTTGTTGAGTAATCGTTCATTATTTGAACTCATCAGTAGCTCAAACGGAAGGTAATTAAGTGAATTGTCCGGAATTATTACCAGCTGTGTTTTTTTCTTTAGCCTGCTTTCGGCCGGACTGATCAACAAGTTATATAGCTTTAGTCCCAGTGTTCGTAGTTTTCTTTGATTGTTAACTGTTGTATTGGAAACAAATTTGTTAATCTCACTAACGTCTTTTAAAAAACTCTCATCTATCTGCCGTTCAAAAAAGCTGAATTGATCATTGCTTATGACAAAGCAGATCACTTTTGTATTACTAACATGATACGATAGAATAGCGCCGTCGTCAGGGATTTGCTTTTGCAACTCTTTCAGATTGATTGGCTTTTTGCCGGTAAGCGTAAAACCTGTTTTCTGATCGATCTGGGTCTGCACCTTCAATAATTTTATTGAAAGCTCATTTATTTGATCCGTTTGATGATTTGGTTTTGATGCGTCTTTTCCTGTTAATTGCTGTATAGAAAGTGATGTTATCTTATCTTTTAGTTCGCGTTCCTGCTGAAGCAACAACGGTGGCGCTACATGGTCTTTAAGTTGAGCAGCTTCAAGGTTTAAAGATAGTACGGCTGCTTTATTTTGCTCATCGAAAGAAAATGCCTGCTCCAGGTATTTTGGGTCGCTCGTTAAATGGTAAAGCCTTAAACTGACCCGAATAGGTTCTTCTCGCGTTAAATATGTCCTGTCGCTTATCAATGCCCTGGATTCATCGTTATCATAAAATTTTGCGATATGGTCCGCAAGTTCATAAAATGACCGGTAGGTATCCAACTCGGCTTTAATGTCTCTTAAATCATTTGAGTTATTATATACGGCCTCAATTGCCCTTGCTTTTGCCGTCAAGGTCTCCAAAAGCGCTACACCATTAAAAACACTTTTGAAATCGGATGGGTTTTGACGGTAATCATTTGCACTGAAACCAGGTAAGAAATTATGGATGGCTTGCTGATAGTTCATCAAAGCGGATGGATAATTATGCTGTTGAAAATACAGGTCGCCTCTATACTTCATGGTGATACCTTTGTCGCTATTAAGAGAATTTTTGTTGAGATTTTCGGCTTTGTTGAGGTATTCTTTTGCTGATGAAAATTCATTTTTATGGATATAAGCCAATGCCAGGTCATTTAACTTTTTTACATCTGTGTAGCCTACACGTTTTAGATAACTAATGGCCAGGTCATCCTGACCCATACTCAGATAGGTAGCACCTATGTTATGCAACACTTCATTTCGGTTAATGTTAAACGGCAATAAACTGAGATACAGGCTCAGCGCTTCGCTAAAACGCTTTGATTTTCTCAAGGCAGAAGCAAGGTTACTCCTATAAACTACCAGCAAGTTATCATCAGGAGCTAAAGATTGTTGGAGAGTTCTTATTGCTTTGCGATAATAAACGATGCTTTTACTGTAATTGCCCTTTGCGTAACTGATGACACCTAAAGTATTGAACAGCCTTTCCTGTTCGCCAACTTGCGGAAAGGTTTCCGCAAGTTTAGCCGCCTTTTTATAGTAAGATTCGGCAATGTCCGGTTTATCGAGCATGTAATAAGCGTTACCGCAATAAACCAATGGTCTGAATAATATTGAATCCTTTAAAGTATTTAGGCTTTTTTTGATCGTGATTGCTCTATCCAAATAGGTTATGGATTCTTGATATTTTCCCATAACCTGTAAAAAAGCACCGGTGCTGACATTTGCCCTAAACGAAAACGGAGTGTTGGCAAAGTTGCGGCTTAGAGCGTTTACTACGTCCTTATAAAGTTTCAACGCTTCATTATCCGTTTGGTCCGTATGATCAGGCGCATTGGACAGCCTTTCTGCTTTTGCGAAAGCTGATCTTACTTCCCGTTCAGACTGGGCAAATGCCTGGACTGATAAAAGGAAAGAAGTAAACAAAAAGCAAATCAGATATCGAACCGGTCTCATATATTATCTTGGTGAAGTTAATAAATGAGGGGTTATACTTTACTACCGGCTAACCACAATAATACAAGGAGGCCTTGGTCTTGCCGGGCGGGTGGACTTAGCAACTTGAACAGACTGGATAGCTATCCTGCTATTTTGAGCCGTATTATTATTTGCGGTGAGGATAGTACCCTTACGCTCGCTAAGCAGCTCAGTTAGGTACGATGGTATTTCGGCAACTGTTCGATAGAAATAGACTTTCATTTCCAGCCCGTTAAGCGCTTTATTACTGGGGTCATTGATCCTGTAAGCAAGTTTAACCTGCTCGGTTGCGCCGGTATCTATCCTTTGTTCCCTCACGGTTTGCGCAAGGTTAATAAGACCATTTTTGGAATTGATAATTATGCCGGCCTTTTTACATTTTTCGCCTTCATCAAATAGATTTACTGCGCCTCCGGGAAGTGTTTGATGCGAGTTCGCATTATAAATAGGGGTTGCAAGGCTGTCGCCTTTTGACAGGTTGTATATTTTATCCTCGTAATTGATTCCGGAAATAGTTAAATATGCCTTTTCTGTTTTGCCTGGTGCGTCTGATGGTTGAAAGGTAACTTCATATTTTAAGCCCGTCTCGCTCTTAGAAATATCGATCTCACCAGTGGTTTCATCTATTTTTAGTCCATCAGGAAATGCAGCAAACGTGCCGCTTTTATTAGTTACCGGCTTGATCAGATTCTGCTTGGCATCGCTTACGTAAAACACAGAGTCGCTATAGATCGCAAGTTGTTGATTTCCGCCTGGTTCTTCATCCGTGGGTGGGACGGGGGTCAAATCTTCTTTGTGACTTTTGGAGCAGGACGAAATAATAAGCGCTGTCAATCCGCATAATGTGATTTTTTTCCAATTAAACATTCCTGAAGTTCTATTATTTCGGTTCGACATCTTTTACTACTAAAGCTTAGTAAAGCTCAACAACATAAATGTAACTATTTTCTAATTTCAGATACGGATAGAAGCATTAAATGGTTGTATAGTGGCATATAATTAAAAAATTAAAAATATTTAAAGCAGCTAATAGACGGGAAGTTTTGCATCTGGCATTGGCCGGAAATGGAATTTTATAAAGTCACTACCCTAAACTGGATTTATCTGGGTGCCTATGTCCTCATCACCATAGGGCTTGGCTCGGTGCTCTGGTACCGGGGCGTTGGACAGGTGGAAGGTACGGTTGCCGCTTCCTTCATGGGCGTGATGCCGGTCAGCGCCCTGGTCTTATCTTATCTCCTGCTGGGCGAACCATTCCGCTGGCAACATTTAGCGGGTTTTGCACTTGTATTTTGCGGTGTCCTGCTGATGATCAGCGTACACCGGCAAATGGCAAAAAAGATGGCTGAAAAGTGATCAGGCCGAACGCCAGATCTTAAAGCAGTTCTCGTAAAGCCCCTCCTCGTCCCGAATGATCAGCGACAGATGTTCGTTACGTACGGGCAGGTGCTGGTCGACCGTTCGGTAGATCTGCTGGAGCAGGTTGCCAAGGCAGTGCTCAAACTCTGACCGGGAAATGTATACAATGATCTTACCGGCAACCGTACTGACCGTACCACCGGCGGCCAATTGGCCTTTAACGAGCTGGCCAACGGCCTGGCTCAGGTCGGCAAGCTGGGAAATATCCACTGGATTCATGAAAGATCTCCTCCTGACACAAAATTAGAAGATTTAAATATTCCTGCAAGTTTTAAAACTGGTAAATATCCTGTACCGGATCAAAGGCCCCCGCCAGCTTAAACCCGGCACGTTTAAGTACTTTGGCGGCTGGAACATTCAGCCGATGGACCACCGCAGCCAGCTCTTCAATACCCTCTCCCTGCAAACGAGAAACTACTTTTGGAAGCAATCGCGACATCAGCGCCTGACCACGGGCGTTGCCATTCAAATAAAATTCTACGAAATACGGGTAACGGGACAATTGGTAATGCTCTTGTGCCACGACCGGCGGGATCACATCTATGATGCCGAGTAATTTCCCGTTGACTTGCGAACGGATCAGGTGCACCTGGTTACGGCCGGAATGAAAGTTAAGGATGGCCGCACTCAGCCAGTTCTTCGCAGCGCTCAAAGAAGAAAGCTTCTTTTCCGGCAGGAATTGTAAGGTATGCTCGTCAGAAAGCAACTGGAAGATCTCCTGGGCCAGTTGTTCATACTGCCGGACATCTGCTGCGCCCAAGGGGTCGATGCGATGGGTATCCTGTTCAATAGCGGTCATATACGGAAACGAAGGGTGATATTTTTAGCGATCGCTTTGATCAGCTCATCGGTTACCCCTTCCACCAGCGTTTCCGAGACCCATAAACTACCATCTTTGATGATCGTCAGCGACTGTCCATCCAAGGTGAGATCAATGACTTTTGTTTCGCGTGAAATGGGTTTCGTATTCAAGATCCTGAAGGTGTGGTCTTTATTTTCAAAATTAATGCGCAGTAGTTGTCCCATAGCTAAGCGCCGAAATTAAGCGTTTTAAATAAATCATCCATCGCTTGTTGAAAACCGGTGATCTGGCCCCGCCGCATCTTCCCCCCTGCCCGTAAAATATTTGGGATCGATCCTGACCGGATTGTCTTCGCGGACGTGCCGCCGGAAAAGATATATGATTGGCGACCGAGGTGGCATTAAAATGTGATGTCTGCGCCGGTTAACTGCGAATCGCGGAGCCTCAGTTTTGCCGAATCGCAGCGGCTACCGCTGGCCGTCCGGAAAAGCAAAGCCACCGGCTTCGCCCTGCCAGGTACATACGCCGTTTACCGGCCATTTTAAATTGCTTAGGTTAAGCACAGAAACGCAAAGCATCCCTGTGCAATATTAAACAGCAATGTTAGTTTATGTGCTGAGTTTTACTTGGTAAAGAGAATGGTGTATTAACCGGAGTACCCCACTTTGTATCGACCGTAACGCTGAAGTTGGCTGATCGGCCAAAAAGATTACCCGAAAACTTATACTGTGTGTTCGGATCTAATCGGTCATACAAGTTATTATAGTTTTTAGGTAAGATTGCTTGTGCTATCACTTTGCCTTGTCCATCAAGGCAGTCTACGGTGATTTTAGGGTAGTCGTATGGCCAAACGATTGATGTAATCTCCATTCCGGTTTTACCTTTTACTGCATCTGAAACAGAAAACTCGAATGTAGCATCAGGCGTATATTCGTCTTGTCTCCCTCTGAATATGCCATTACCTGTAACCAAGTCCAAACCTAAGGGATAATCAGTAAATGTTATGACAAATTTTGCAGCATTGGCCGGAATTGCATCATTCATATGCACAGTAAGCTGGCTTACAGCTCTTTTTAACACTATAGGTTTGTCAACCGGCTTTCCTGCTATGGTGGTATCAACATAAGCTGAAAATATATTAGTTGTTAATGATTTGTAATCAAGGCGATAAGCAGGGTGAGGCAGCTGGTTCCCACCAGTGAAAGGAATTGTTTCGACATCTACTTTCCCTAAAACATCACTTCCGATAAAGCAAATATGATAGCGGCCATCATCTAAGGAATCCCTGATCTGCCCGAAGTTAGTTTCGCTGGATATATGTTCCTGGTATCGGTACAGCGTTGTAATCAAATCGGTAAAATTAGCTTCCTGCCAATTCAACACGGCATAACGTAAATACTTTATATGGTCTTTTAGCCCGTTAACGTTGGTGATCCCGTTCGTTTTTAAGTTACCTGCAGTCATGCCGAAGTCGTTAACATCAAAGCTCACCTTTTGAGCAACGGCTGAAGGTTTAGGATTTGGCAGGGATTGAGGTTTGTCTTTCTTGCAACCGGCAAATGCCAAAGCTGCAAATGTTACGTAGAGTATTTTCTTCATCTTGTGTGATTTAAAGGTTAGTTATTCTTGTAAACGGCTTCGGTTTGATAAGAGATATCAGCGGATTAAGGGTGCGGGAACGCTATCAACAAACTAAAATATATGTTGGGTCTTTCCGGGGATAGAGAAAGTGGTGTTGACCGGTGTTTTCCAGGTTGTGTCTACTGAAACATTAAAGTTAGCCGTTTGCCCAAACAGCGAACCGGAAAACTTGTACTGGATATTTGGATCAAGTTTATTGTAGAAATTTGCAAGATTCTTGGGTAATACCCTATGCGCAATGACCTTTCCTTGTGCATCCAAGCAATCTACGACAATGCTGGGATAATAGTGAGGCCAAACGATCGACGTTATCTCCATGCCGCTTTTTCCTATGGCATTGCTGTTAATAGGAAATTCAAAGGTAGCATCAGGGTTGTACTCTTCCTCTCTGCCTCTAACGAAACCATATCCGCTAGCCACGTCAAGCGACAGAGGATAATCGGAAAACCTTAAAACGAACTTAGCAGCACCGACAGGAATCGCATCATTAAGATGTACGGTAACCTGGCTTATAGCCCTTTTCAACACAACTGGTTTGTTGATAGGTGCTCCGACCACTGTAGTATCAATGTAAGCGGCAAATATGTTCGTCGTTAATAATCTATAATCTAGATAGTAAGTAAGGCGAGGGAGATCAGGTCCTCCATGTTGAAATATAGTCTCTACATCAAATTTTCCCTTGACGTCAGCTCCGATAAAACCCACGTGATAACGCCCGTCTTGAAGTGAATCTTTTATCAAGCCGAAATTGGCTTCAGAGGCTGTATGATCCTGGGAACGATATAAGGTGGTTATGGGATTAATATCATCTGGTGCCTGCCAAATCAATACTCCATATTGTAAATACCTGATTTGATCTTTTAACGCGTTAACTTTGCTGATACTATTTGTTCGGATACCGCCGGTTGTCATGCCAAAATCGCTGACATTAAAACTTACGGCTTGTGCTTGCCCGTTAGGTGCAGCTACTGAATTGGTTTTGATTGTTTCTTTGCTGCATCCGGTAAATGCCAATGCAGTTAGCACGGTGTAGAGTGTCTTTTTCATTGAGTAAGATTTAGATACTCAAAAGTAAACTTTGTGACGCGTGTTGGCAGCCAATGAATGACCTTGCCCATAGAGTTGTAGATTGTGCGTAGCGTTGCACAGAAATGGGATAGAAACACTCGACAACGCGCTTAGGTTATCAATCACAAGAAGATTTAAATTGACTTCAGACAAATTATTTCCTAACTTCTTAAAAGGTAACTGGTTTTGATCTGCATCAGAATACCTTGGTTAACTTTTAGACGCAAGACTATTTAACTCTTAATATCTAAGTTGCCCAAGTTTTACTCATTCGTTAAATTACTCTTGTATAGTTAGTTATATTGAGTTAAATTTATTAACCAAACAAACCCACTTATGAAAAACCTTATTTTGCGCGTGGCTTTGCCATGTCTCGTGTTATCAGCTTTAGCAACGCTAAATAGCTGCAAGAAAGAGAGCCAGTTATCCGAAGGCATTCAGCAAAATCTAAATGATTCAGCCTTACTGGCTACCAGTACCCCAACCGTATCCTACATGGTCAGTTCCGTAGCCCGAAGTCCTGATGTGGCTTAACCTTCTTCAATCTGTAGTGCGTCTGATGGTACGATTTACGCAGTTACCTTAAATGACAATCCAGGTATAATAAAAATCGGGGCGAACGGCGGTTTTACAAAGTACCTCGACGTTGACGATATTAGGAGCATCAGGGCGGGTGCTAACGGAAGCCTTTATTTTGTGAAGAACTATGTAATTAATAATACGGTTCTTGACAGCTTTAATGTCTTCAAAGTGGATAGAAACAAAAAGGTTACGCTTATCCCTCATCCAGATAAGCTTTCTGATATTCGGGACATGGCCATAGGACTTGATAGTAGCTTTTATTTTAGTGAGTCCACTAACTGCAGGATCATTAAACTTACTAAAAATGGCGTCCAAAGTGTTTTTGCCGGGAAGAAAGGTGTTAAGGGATACGCCGATGGGCCAAGGGACAAAGCACATTTGACTTATCCTGGTTTGGTAAAGTTTGGCGAGGATGGAAACCTTTGGGTACTGGATGGTGCGATCTATGATTCTGGTCAGCGGATCAGGAAGATCAGCATGGATGGTACGGTAACCACACTGTTCACCCTAAAATATGATTTCAAAACAAACAACCAGATAATGGCGTTCGCTGTTACCAAACGGGATAAGAATTTTAACCTGACCGCTAATGAAAACTTCTTCTTCATTGTTACCTCATTTTTAGGCGACACACGACTTCGACATAATCAATTATTCCATCTGTCAAACACCAAAGTACTAACACCAATGGGACCGAACCTCCCGGAAGGTACGAACGCTGATCCGTTTGAACATGACGGAAGCTTAGAAGTGGCAACATTTTTTATTCCAGATGCAATGACAATTAATCCTTATGGTATTTTCGTGGCTGATTTCTATGGCAATTCAATAAGGAAAATTGCAAGGCAATAAAGGTATGCAACTCGGTGATGTGATAAACAAGAAAGTCCCTCTGCACTCGCTGCAAGAGACCTTAACCTAAACCTTATCTTAATGTAAATGCGCAGGCACTTACTTGAATGGCGGTCAATATAGTAATTAAAACTTAATAGCGTAATTTATCGTCTAAGTGCGGTGTTGCATTAAATCGATTTGTTTCTGACAGTGCGTTTAGCAATTCATGGTATTTCTCCAATAGCTCAAGATACTTAGACTTGTATTCGGCATCTTCGTTTTGAGGCTGGTTGTAATTGAGAGAAAGGCTTGATGTCTGTTCAAACGCTGCATCAAACTCTCCCGGTGCGAACAGTTCGGGAAACTCTTCGCTAAAATCATGCCTGACCACGCAGCCAGCCTGATAAATGATTTTGCTTTTAATGAGTGGTGATTTGAAGTAATTATAAAGGGTTCTCCGATTAACACCCAGTGCTCTTGCAAGATCACTAATGTTATATCCGTTGCGGCGTACTATATATTCAATTGTTTGTCCTTGATGTTCATTCATGGTAATGTCAGGTTTAGAGGTCCGTTTAACGTCTCAATTTAACAAATTGACTTAAAGTTATTTACGATGTTAGTAACTATATCTCGCGTTTAAATCAAATGGTCAATGTCCAGATTACTATTGCAGTCCTGAAAATCCCAATTCATTCATGGTAAACTTTTCTCATAATTTTCGGCCTAAGTAAGCTTCCGACGTAAATCGCAGTTAAAGATAGATCGAGGTCTACCAAAACTGAAACTCTATCCACACCATAAGCTAGCTGATTGGGTTCTTTATCCAATGCGAAATAAGTATCATACTCCAAAGGCAATTGTCTTATTCTCGGTCGGGAATGAGTGGGATACAGTGTGATGATAATGTCAAATCTTTCATCGTTGTTGCAAACTGCCGTTTTTGAAAAGCAGTACCTGAACCCTTGATCTTTTAGGAATAACAAAAGTTCAGGTGTCAATTGAAGTTTCATCGTTCAAAAAATTATGTGTAAAGTTTGAGATCTAAAACCTATAAAATAACTTCTGTATTTCCTGATTTGTTTTTATCATGTAAAGGTTCGATCGGGATTCGGAGCACTTACTTATTACTTCAAAACATCATTCCACATATGTAAACACCTATATATTTAATTGAGCTTATACAGATCACGGTAAATGAGAGGCCTATAGTCGAGCCGATAGCTTACTTTATTGATACAAGGATCAATCATATCTTCAAAAGGGATTTCGAGAATTGTGCAGATCTCTAAAAGCTTGCTTACACATAATTTCGAGTTACCTAACTCAATCTTTGAATACGCATTTTGAGAAATGTTCATCCTCAATGCCAGATAGTCTTGGGTATAGTTACGGCGTTCGCGCATGATTCGTATGTTAGTTACGATTTGCCTGACCCTGGCACTGATACTGCTTTTCATAATGGTTCATAGGTTTATTGATAGACAACGAACCTATGCTATTAGTTTTAAGGGGGCGGAAATTTTGTGATCCGTTGGTGTTGTTCATTGTAGGGTTCTTCAATCTCCTCCTATCACATCAGGTTAATTGTTTAACTTATCCTATTCGTATATTGAAACTTGTATCTTGCGCTTCGTACCACTTGCATGAACTTCTCAACGCTTAACGTTATTGCCTTCAGGGCGACTTGTATATCCATTTCCTTATTTCTTATCCTCGGTGCGATAGATATGCTTAATACTCACTACGATATTAAAGCTAGCATCGGTTTTGCAGCGACAGGATTGACTTTGATCATCGGGTTTAAAAAGCCTTCATGGGGAAATTGGTTGACAGTGTTTACTATCTTTTTTGTCTCGATGCTATTAGTCGCAATAGTAGATAAATAGATTTTTGTTTCTTGCAAGCGTACTTAGCAAAGCGATTGGCATAGTAAATGTTAACCTAGAAAGGTTTTTAATGAGTTGGGGAACTCATTACTAAATCAATAGTGGCCTCCGGACATCTGTCTGGAGGTTTTTTTATTAATAGGCGTAACCACCGCGTTACAACTGTCGTATAAACAGATAACTATTGATTACTCCCCAAATCATTGTAAGTCTCGGTTGATTGGTTACTTGCAGTTAGTTTTGAAAAGCCCTTTTAGGGCTTTTCGTTTTCAGGATATAATTCCCAACCTATAGGATCGCGTTAAATCCCTTCTCTTTTTTATTGGATCGACAAATCCAAGAGATTGTTGATGTACTTGTTGGAATAACATTATCCTGACTTCTTAAAAGGTAATTCGTTTTGGTCTGCATTAGATCTACCTCGGTTAACTTTAAAACGAGTGACGGCAAGACAAACAGCGAAGTGCCAAAGCTGACTCTAATTACCCCAGGTGCAAATGTTTAGCTCATTCGGTAAACTATTCTTGCATAGTTAGTTATATTGAGTTAAATTTATTAACTAATCAGACCGAATTATGAAAAACCTTATGTTGCGCGTGGCTTTGCCATGTATTCTGTTATCAATTTTAGCAACTCTAAATGGTTGCAAGAAAGAAAGCCAATTATCCCCAAGCATTGATCAAAATGTTAATGACTCCGTTTTATTGGCAACGAGCCCAACCGCAGTATTAAACGTTGTCAGTACCATAGCTGGCATACCAAACAGCCCGGGATTTACCAATGGACTTGCTAAAACCGCTCAATTTAATGGGCCGGGATCTTTACAACTCACCAAAGATGGAAGTATCTACATGGTTGACACGCGTAACAATGCTATTCGTAAATTATCTGCTGATGGCAACGTTTCGACACTCGTACTTAAAACGCCTCCTTATTATGACCTGCAAAGCCCTAGCTCTGTTGGCGTCGATGATGCCGGTAACATATTTGTTCTTAGTCGTATCGTGGATCAGGCAGGTCAAACCTACGTTTTTGATCCTAAAGGAAATTTTGTAGCAGGTTACGAGAATACTTATACGGCTCTTGGAGCACTGGCAAAAGATCCTTACGAAGATTTTTTTTGGTTTACGAGCCATAATAGTATTAGGAAGTACATCGTGAATGCTGACGGATCAATTGGCAGAGATAACGTTCCTTATGACGAGAATATATTAACCGAAGATGAAACAAGAAGAGGGCAAACCTTTACAGGACTATTTGTTGGCAGAAATCGCATTATCTATTTTTCAATCGGGTCGCGCCTTTTTGAATACACGCCAAAAGGTACAACGTTACAGCTGTACCCCAATTTGAATTTAGGTTCGATCAGTGCTATCGTTTTGAATGCAGATAGCCGGAGTATGTACCTTGCAGCAGACGGAAAGATTGAAAGGATAGAGAACGGTAAATTAACCGTCTTAGCTGGCCCCAACAGCAGCACTCCTGATGGCCGTGATGGTACTGGTTTAAAAGCGGATGTACACGCTTCTAGCCTGGCTTTAGGTGATCATGAAAACAGCCTCTATTTCTCTGACTATAGCACGAATACAATTCGTAAATTAAAGCTTAAATGATAGGCTTGTCTAAGTTCGCTTGTGCAGTTGCGCTCGCGCTTTTTATTGAGCACCTCACCTAAATAAGCCAGGACACTAAGGCAAGCCTTCCGGCAATAAAATACGCTCCTGACACCCGCCGCGACAGCGGCAGCCTTTAAAAAAAGGAGGAAGATTTTTTTGCCGGAACCGGAGGCCCGGGCTTGCCGTGTGGCCGGCTTTTTAGAAATTTGCTACAATAAAAAAGCAATGAGAATGTCCTGAACCAGCGAAGCTGTCGAGGTAGCAAAGAAGAACGAATGAAAAAAGCACTAAGGCGATCAGTTAGCCGAGAAGAGATCGACCGGCGAAAAGTCGTTAGGATAAGAAAGAGAATGCTGCAAGGCGACCGCTGCATACCGGCGGCTTACCTCGTGGCAAAGTGAGGACAAACTATCCAGATAAACCAGTGCCTGTCCGACAGGTATTGCTTCCAGCTTTAAACGAAGCGAAGTATTACGCAGGATGAGTGCCTGCTTTGCCGCAGCAAAATCATTGGCAACAACCGCGTCGACACCCAGCTCCACGAAAAACTGTTCAAATAATCCCGGCAAACTCAGCAACACATCCTCCACGACCGATAACTGTCCAACCGCTACCAAACGATCAGCCATATCCGCGGTATCACCCAAACTAATGATCAGATCGACCAACTTCTGCGCCACATGGTTGTTATAGTATTTACCATAAGTTTAGAAAAAGACGAGCTGATCAGCGGTTACCGATTCTTCATAAGCGAATTGCCTGTAAACCATCCCGGTCAAACCCGCCTGCAACAATTCCAGCTCCCGGATCAGCACATCCTCCCGCCGCGTCGTATCCCGGAATGACCAGATCAGTTCGACATCCAGCAAGGCGATCAAGCTCCCCAGCAAAACAATGGCTTCCTTACGCGTTAGCCAGCCGGTCTCCTGAGGTACATAGGTCACACCCCTACCGGCATTCATGCGCAATTTCATATGGAATACCTCTGCAGCAAATGCATACAGGTCAGTGAAAAATTCAGCTGCTTCCTTAGCCGACCAATCATCAGCCGGTTGCAAACCCTCGCCGTCAAAACGCCAGTGCATAACCGCAGCATATAGCTCATCCAACTGCCCCGGCAAAGAGTCTAAGGTCATATCATGTTGCATATTGAAGCATTTACCCTAAAATAGGACATTAATCACTCGATCACAAGGATAAACGTTTATAAATGACTAACATTCGCTTAAGTACTGGCGCAAGCCGGTAACGTCCGACCGCGGTGAAGCGGCTGCGCGGAGGCACGGAGCAAAGCGGCTGGAACCACAGGATGATGTAAATTGTTATTTCTTGTACCAGTCAGGCAGTTTATAGTTAAGGTCCCAATCATCAAAATCATGGACATTTAGAGACTGATCGGTTTGATCAAGTATAGGTAGGAGCTTTCAATCCTGGAAGGCATGTTCGAGTAAAGCTTTAGTAAAATACTGAACTAGAATTTTTATGGGGACATACAGTAAACGTCTCTTAAACCTAAGCATTTTGATTAGATCAAAACTATTAAATTGTGCCGCTGGTTTGTAACGATTTCTTGCAAAATCTACTGGTTTTGCAAGAAAATGACGGGTGCAACATAACGTAATTTATCTCGATTGTAAGGATCAATCAATAATATCGTTTCAAATCCTAGATAAAAGGACAGTTATATTCACGAATAACTTAAGAATTATATATCTCTACCATAGGTATACGAATAGATTATTTAAAACTCAGTCAATGTCCATTGCGAATTTGCCCTAATAAGCGGGCAAGTAAAAATGATATACTGTCAGTCTTACCGACGATCTTTACGTGTATATGCGGCATAATTCCTTTATTTAAAGCTGTAATATTGTTCATCGGTCACCGGTTCCAGCCAGTCTACCACTCCTTTTTCAATATTGATCCCTACGGCATAATGTGTAAAGCGGCTATTCGGCGTTGCGCCATGCCAGTGTTTGACACCCGGCAATACATTGATGATGTCGCCAACCTTAATTTCGTTGATCGGCGAACCCCATTCCTGGTAATAACCCACGCCCTGGGTTACGATCAGGATCTGATTGCTCGGATGTGTATGCCAGTTATTGCGGCAGCCCGGTTCAAAGATGACCTCGCCGATCCCACAATTGGTTATCTCGTCAGCTACTACCCGCATTTTTAACCAGGCAGTTCCGGTAAAATATTGGGCCAATACAGGCCCGAATCCTTCGGGCGATGTAGATTGTTTTTCCTGATCTTTCATTTTATTTAGTGTTTAAGGCAAAAGCCATGATAGCGCCCGAGGGGTTCTCTTTAGTTCCCCCGACAGATAACGCGACATATTGTTTGCCACCGGCCATATAGGTACAGGCGGTTGCATTGGACAGTGCCGGCAAAGTGGTTTGCCATAACAATTTGCCTGTTAGTTTATCGAAAGCCCTTAGCTTTTGATCATCCGTTCCACCAATGAAAATGACACCACCTGCCGTAACAATAGGCCCCGCCTTCCCTTCCTGACCAGTTTCCGGCCCACCTTTGGCTTGCCGGGCATCGTCGTTACCCAAGGGGAATTGCCAGGCGTAATCGCCTGTAGCCATGTTGATAGCGCTTAGCGTTCCCCATGGCGGCGTAATGGCCGGGTTTCCGCTGGGATCTTTCCAGGTTTTGTAGCCGGTTGCGTTGACGTACTCGTTGGCATTCGCGCCGCGGTCATCCGGTGCAAACTGACTTGTCGCCGTCTTTTGAGCTTCCTCTGCCGATGCGTTCGCCTTCCCTTTTTTGATCGTGATCAGATCAGGCGCTTCTGTAGATTTAACATAAAACAGGTTAGTAGCCGGGTCGTACGCCGCGCCACCCCATTCTCCTCCACCTCGTGTGCCGGGGAATTGTATCGTTCCCGATAGATCAGGTGGCGAATACAGGCCGCTATAACGCATGGCCCGGAACTGTTTGATCAGCGCGGCATGATCGGCTGCAGAATAATTGCTCAGATCCGCTTCGGTGATCAGCTGCCTTGAGAATGGTTTGGGCTTTACCGGGAAAGGTTGCGTAGGTGATGCAATTTCGCCGGGAATACGTGATGGTGGTACTTTGCGTTCTTCTATCGGGAACAAGGGTACACCGGTTTCGCGGTCAAATACAAATACAAAGCCCTGTTTAGTGATCTGCGCTACCGCATCGGTCTGCTTTCCATCTTTGGTAATGGTGATCAAAGCTGGTGGTGCAGGCAGATCATAATCCCAAAGGTCGTGGTGCACGGTTTGAAAATGCCAGATATGTTTGCCGGTGGCTGCATCCAGTGCGACCACACAGTTGCCGTAAAGGTTAGCTCCATTTCTATCAGCACCATAAAAATCATAAGACGGGGAACCCAGTGAAAGAAATACCATACCTCTTTTGCCGTCCACACTTAATCCAGCCCAGTTATTTACACCGCCAACTTTTTTATAGGCATCCGGCGACCATGTTTCATAACCTGGTTCGCCCGGGTAAGGTACGGTGTGAAATGTCCAGACCAGTTTCCCACTGCGACAGTCATAAGCGCGGATAAACCCCGGCTGCGAGCCATAGGTGTCGGGCAAACGGCTGCCGATGATGATCACGTTCTTAAAGACCGCGCCGGGAGAGGTCAACGATACGTAGAACTCCTTTTTTGTTTCACTATCCCGTAACCCGGCTTTCAGGTCGATCCGGCCATTGTTCGCGAAAGTAGTTATTGGTTTACCTGTCCGGGCATTCAATGCGTAGAGGTTGCTGTCGGCAGACATCAATATCCTTTTATCATCGCCATCTTCCCAGTATGTTAAACCGCGGTTCACTTCTGCGCCAATCTTACCATCGAGCGGGTCGAAGGTCCAAATCAGTTTACCCGTTGCCGCATTAACTGCATAGGCATTTTGATTGGCCGAACTGGCGTACATAATTCCATCGACAATAATAGGATTACACTCGCTTTTGCCAGGAGATGCGCCAGGTTTTTTGTCTTGCAATTTTAATGTCCATGCCGGCTGTAACTGGTTGACATTCGCGGGTGTAATTTGACTTAAAGGGGAGTAATTGGTACTGCCTTCATTTCCTTTGTAAACCGACCAGGTGCGGTCTGTTTCAGTTTGAGCCAGGCTATTGGTAGCTGCTAAAACCAGGGACAGCAACAGCGCGGTCCCGACATGTTTTTGATTCTTTCTCATTGGTGATGATCTTAAATGGTAGCCGCATCGATCACGTAACGATACCGGGCTTGTTTGTTCACTACTTTGTCCCAGGCCTCGTTGATCTCTGATGCTTTGATGATCTGTATCTCGGGGTAAACTTTGTTCTCCGCGCACAGGTTCATTACTTCCTGCGTTTCCGGGATGCCACCTATGAGTGAAGCGTTAAAGTTTACCCGGCTGAAAAAGAACTTGGCATTGTCGATCTTGAATTCTCCGTTGATCGGCTGGCCGACCTGCGTAAAGTGGCCGTAAGGTTTCACACATACCGCATAGTCTGATAGTGGATAAGCATAGGGAATGGTCGAGATCATGTAATCCAGTTTACCGGCGTAGGGTTTTAATTTGTCCAGCTTAACCACTACGATCACTTCTTTGGCTCCGAAGGATAAAATATCCTGACGTTTGCTTTCACTGGTAGTAAAAGCGTAAACTTCCGCACCTTTCAATACCGCCAGTTTAATAGCCAAGTGACCTAAGCCACCAATGCCTGCTACACCGACTTTATCGCCTCTCTGAAAATTGGCCTTCATCAATGGAGAATAAGTGGTAATGCCTGCGCAAAGCAATGGCGCTGCGTTCTGCAGGCTAATACTTTCGGGGATCTTGATGGCAAAGTGCTCCTTAACCACCAAATTATTGGAATAGCCGCCTTGTGTGATTCCGCTTGGTGAAGTTTTGTCGGGCGCGCCATAGGTGCCCACCATGCCGGTAGTTTCGCAATGATGTTCTTCACCATTTTTACAGCTCGTACATTGCATACAGCTGTCTACCATGCAACCCACACCCGCTTTGTCGCCAACCTTGAACTTAGTGACATTTTTACCCACGGCAGCCACGATACCCGCGATCTCATGGCCGGGCACCTGCGGGTAAATCTGCTCGCCCCAATGGCCACGGATGGTATGGATATCGGAATGGCAGATACCCGAGAATTTAATATCGATCAGGATATCATTATCGCCGACTACGCGGCGCTCAAAATTCCAGGGTTTCAGGCCGCTGGTTTTATCGGTTCCGGCGTAGCCTTTTGCTTTGATTGTATACATAGGTGTTAAATGATTTGTTTTTGAAAAAAGTTGCGGCGGACGGGCTAAGGCCAATAATGCCCCTGTTGCTGCACTTTGCTGAATGAAATTTCTGCGTTTCATAAGGATTCGTTTTTAGAGATGATCTTTACGGTTGCGGCTTTCGCCTTGCTGCTGATCATGTGCGCCATGTAAGGGCTTTTGCTGTATTTCTGCTGGTAGGCGGTATCGATCTTATAGTTTATAGCAGCGTCGTCGATCAACTCAAACGTCACCTCTTTGACCATTCCGGCAGTGTGGATGCGCCCGGCTTTTTGACTAATGGCAGACCGGTACCAACGGGAGCCTGTCCCGTTATAAGCGCGTGCATATAATTCGCCATCAACTACCACTTCCCATATCCAGGTAGGTGTGCCATAAGTTTGACCATCCTCACGAAAAGGTGATATTTTAAGGTCATCTGCTTGATCGATGCGGCTTAACTCTTCGGTTGTGAATTTCTGATCTTTCATGTTATTTATCTTTTAGTAACGCTGGTTTGATCGCTATCGCAATCGGCTCTGTTTCGATCAGCTTCAGCGATTTGACCATTTTTAAAGTCCCGTTCTTATATTTCAGAAAATGGGGAGCTTTCAAATGCGACTGGTAAGCCTCCTCACTGGCATAAACTTCAAATACCGTCACCAGTGTAGGATGCGCCTTGTCGTAAACCGCCTGTAGTGAAAGCACGCCCGGCTCCACCTTTACGGCAACCTGCGCATGTTCGGTCAGCGCTGCTTTATAGGCTTCCAGGTATTCGGGATAGACCTCGATCTTGGCGATACGGAATTTTTGCTGTGCAACAGCAGCGTTGATGGTCAGCATAAAAATGAGGGTGATCAGCGTTTTCATATGATTTATTGTTTTTTGGCATCCAGCACTTTTTGCAATGTCGCCCTTGCGATATCGCCCTGGCCTTTGCCGACACTTTCATCTATGATCCTGAAAGCTTCGGTGAACTGGGCTTCGGTCAGCCCGGTATTCATACCCATACCGATATGCGCCTGCAACTGCGGTGCAACACCGGTCATGGCCGCCAGCGCAGCTACGGTTATCAGTTCGCGTTGCTGGAAGGTCAGCACATCGCGCTCAAAAATGTCGGCGAACAGGTGTTCCTTTAAAAAGGTGTCGATAGCCGGTGCGAAGGCGTTAGCACCTGTCAGCTGCTTTTCTTCCCGGTGGGTCAGCGTTTGCAGGTTCTTTTTGCCGGTTTGGTACTTATTGACATCGTGTATAGGTGAAGACGCTTTACCTTCCTTATCTGTTATTCCTTTTGCTTTACGCTCTTCCAATATGGTCATGAAGGTATTGATGCCGTTCAAACTGCGCGGGAATCCGCAATAGGCATAAAGCTGCACCAAGATATCTTTGATCTCGTTAATGGTTAGGCCATTGTCCAGACCTTTGTTCAATTGAACTTTTAGTTTGTCAAGATCGCCTACTGCCGTAAGCGCTGACATTTGAACGAAGCTTTGCTGCTGATTGTTTAGTTTTTGCTCGGTATTCATTTTTTGCTGTGCTTTAATATTGGCCGTCATCCCAAGAATGATGACTATGGTGAATAGGATTTTCATTTGATTAGTTTATTGATCGGTTTTCGGGCCGCTATATTCTTCATCGGTTACCGGCCTTAACCAGTTGACCACGCCTTTATCAGCGTAGGTATTCAGGGAAAGTTGTACCATGGAACTGCCCGGCGCAGCACCATGCCAGTGCTCCACGTTTGGCGGGCAGGTGACCACCTCGCCTTTATGGATGACACGGATCGGTTTGCCTTTTTCCTGGGTATAACCGGTGCCGTCAAGCACCATTAATATCTGGCCTGCGTTATGCGTGTGCCAGTAACTGCGCGCACCGGGTGAGAAGGTTACCGTACCGGAAACCAGGTTAAAAACGCTGTCCTGCGGCACCAGGGGCTGTACCCATACCTTGCCGGTGAAATTAGCGGCTGTTAATGTACCTCGCGGAAAAATTGACTTTTCCGCTATTTGTGCTTTACTGTGAAAATGGAGCAACATTACCAATGCGGCTGCCATCATGATCTTTTTTTTCATAGGATAATTAGCTGTTTACATCTTTATAGGGTAATGCCGCCATCGACCACCAGGTTATGGCCCACGATCATGCTGGCGGCATCGCTGCAAAGAAAGATGACCACGCTGGCGATCTCTTCGGGACGACCCATGCGGCCGATAGGTACGGCTTTCAGCATGCCATCCAACGCTT
>JAESTD010000270.1 GCA_016763755.1 Mucilaginibacter sp. | reverse complement strand
GGCACCTGAGGCAGCAGAAGTCACTCCTGCACCTGTTGAAACGCCTGTTCAAGAAGAAGCCCCTGATGAGGCAGCTACACAGATAGGGCCCATTCCAGGACCTCCTCCACCGTGTGGAATACAGAAGGTCTTGTGTAAGTTCAAGTGACAAACATCGGCGCCAATCATGCCTGGGCTGGTTAAACCTACCTGTGCGTTCATGTTAGCGCCGTCCATATAAACCTGGCCACCATGCTGGTGGATCACATCACATATCTCAATTATCGACTCCTCAAATACACCATGGGTTGATGGGTAAGTAACCATCAAACATGATAGGTCATTGGTATGCTGTTCTGCTTTCGCCTTCAGGTCGGCAACATCGATATTTCCGTTGTCATCACATTTAACAACCACTATTTTCATACCTGCCATTGCAGCAGATGCAGGGTTGGTACCGTGTGCCGATGCAGGGATCAATGCCACATTGCGGTGACCTTCGCCCCTATCCATGTGGTAAGCCCGGATAACCATTAAGCCTGCATATTCGCCTGGCGCACCTGCGTTTGGCTGTAAACTCATTGAGGCAAAACCGGTTATCTCACTGAGCCATTTGTTCAGCTCATCAAACACTTGCATGTAGCCACCTACTTGGTCGGTTGGTGCAAATGGGTGCATTTTGCTGAACTCGGCCCAGGTAACAGGCACCATCTCGGTAGTTGCATTCAGTTTCATGGTACATGAACCCAAAGCGATCATGGAGTGGCAAAGCGAAAGATCTTTAGCCTCTAATGATTTGATATAACGCAGCATCTCGTGCTCTGAGTGATGCGTGTTGAACAGGGCGTGTGTTAAGTATTCAGATGTACGTTGCAGTTCTGACGGGATAACTCCTTCTACATTCTGTGTATGTGCATCGAAGTTAGCATCGTGCAGCGTTTTGCCTTTTACTTTGGCAAAGAAGCGTACAATGGTCTCTATATCTTTAACCGAGGTAGTTTCGTCAAGAGAAATGGTTACAACCGAACCGTTATAGTGCAGGTTAACCTCGTTATTTAATGCTTCTGAATGTACCGGACCGGCAAGCTCACCAAGATCAAACTTCAAAGTATCGAAGTAAGCTTTATTCAACTGCTCGTAACCTAACTCGTTAAGTGAGTTAGCTAATAATACTGATAAGCCATGGATACGCTCGGCTATCAGTTTTAATCCCTGAGGGCCATGATACACAGCATACATACCGGCCATAATAGCCAATAGTGCCTGTGCAGTACAAATATTTGAGGTTGCTTTATCGCGGCGGATGTGCTGCTCGCGGGTTTGCAATGCCATACGCAAAGCATAGTCGCCTGCACTATCAATGGTTACACCAATGATACGGCCGGGGATTGAGCGTTTATATTCTTCTTTAGTTGCAAAGAAAGCAGCATGCGGGCCACCAAAGCCCATTGGCACACCAAAGCGTTGTGATGTACCTACGACAATATCAGCACCCCACTCGCCCGGAGGCGTTAAAAGCACAAGGCTCATCAGGTCGGCCACTACGGTAAGTTTTATATTCTTCTCGTGCAGCGCAGTAGCAAATTCTTTATAGTTGTAAACCTCACCATCACCTGCAGGGTATTGTACAATGGCACCGAACATATCATCGTTCAGTTCAACACTGCGGTGATCGCCAACCTGTAACTTAATACCATAAGGTTCGCTGCGGGTTTTAAGGATATCAATAGTTTGCGGGAACAACTCTTCGCTCACAAAAAACACATTGGCTTTTGTGTTTTTGCGAAGCGTGTATTGCATAAACATAGCCTCGGCCGCGGCAGTACCTTCATCCAATAACGACGCGTTGGCAATTTCCATACCGGTAAGGTCGATAACCATGGTCTGGAAATTCAGCAATGCCTGTAAACGGCCTTGTGCAATCTCTGCCTGGTATGGAGTATATTGGGTGTACCATCCCGGATTTTCCAAAATGTTACGCTGTATAACGCCCGGCACAATTACATCATAATAACCCTGACCGATATATGATTTAAAAACCTTGTTTTTTGAGGCCGTTTGTTTCAACGTATTCAGGTAATCAAACTCACTTTTCGCGGCAGGTAAATTCAGTGGATTTTTAAGCCTTATCTGCGCCGGAACGGTCTGATCTATCAGCTCGTCAAGCGAGTTTACACCAATTGTTTTTAACATTTTCTCGGTGTCGCCCTGGTTTGGTGCGATGTGCCTTTCCTGGAATTTTTCCTGGTAATTTATGTTCAACTTCATTGAAAAAGGTATGCCTTTAAAATTTACCGCAAAGGTAGGGTTTTGCGGGCTGAATAACAATGAAGTAATATCTAAGTGACACTGAATTTACAAGGCTGCCATGTCACCTAAATAACAAATCAGGATAACTGGCGCAGGTACATCTGGATGGTGTTTTCCAGTCCATAGTATAAAGCATCACTGATCAAAGCGTGGCCTATACTTACTTCATCCAGTCCGGGGATGTTATCCGCGAAATATTTCAAATTATCCAGGTCAAGATCATGACCAGCGTTGATGCCTAACCCGGCTTGGTGGGCAGCCTCGGCAGCTTTTAAATATGGGGCGATAGCTTCTTCGCGATTGGTATGATAGCCGTGCGCATAGGCTTCGGTGTACAGCTCGATACGGTCGGTACCGGTGGTAACAGCAGCTTCAACCATTTCAACAACCGGGTCAACAAAGATGGACACGCGGATACCGGCGTTTTTAAATACAGTAATGATCTCTTTCAGATAATCCTGATTTTTAATGGTATCCCAGCCATGGTTCGAGGTGATCTGCCCGAGTGCATCGGGTACCAAAGTTACCTGCTCTGGTTTTGAGGCCAGTACCAGCTCAACAAATTTTTGCTCCTGGCAGTTACCTTCGATGTTGAACTCGGTTGTGACAATCTTTTTCAGGTCAAAAACATCACTGTAGCGGATATGACGCTCATCGGGGCGGGGATGCACGGTGATACCCTGCGCGCCAAAACTTTCACAATCTTTAGCAACCTGTACAAGATCGGGGTTGTTACCACCACGCGAGTTACGTAAAGTTGCTATTTTATTGATGTTTACCGATAAGCGTGTCATAAGCTAAAATTTTTGAGATGAGTGGCAAATATCATTATTCCGTCAATAACAATAAAACATATTGATAGTTGAAATGTCAAAGTGTAAAACTCTTCGAGAGTCCGGAATGACACTTGAAGATAAAATGCTGCACTGGTCATGGCAACATGCAGACTGAATTTTGACTTCTAACTTCTGACTTAAATTACTTGACCCTCTCGGTAGTATATTTTACCAATTGTTCTAAGCCTGTACGGGCTTCGCCTTGCGGAAAGGTGTTGAGAATATCGAAAGCTTCCTGCTGATATTTTTCCATTTGTGTTTGGGCGTATTGCAGGCCGCCATTACTTTTCACAAAATTTATGATCTCTGCTATTTTTTTGGAGTCATCATTGTGATTTTTCACCAGGTTGATGATGCGTTTCTTCTCAGTACCGGTGGCATTATTAAGCACATATATGAGCGGGAGCGTCACTTTTTTCTCTTTGATATCGATACCCAATGGTTTGCCCACATCGTCGGTACCAAAATCAAACATATCATCTTTGATCTGGAAGGCGATCCCAATTTTCTCGCCGAATAAACGCATTTTTTCTACAGTTTGCGCATCGGCACCGGCCGATGCTGCACCACAGGCGCAACAGGATGCAATTAACGATGCCGTTTTTTGGCGGATCACTTCGTAGTAAACTTCTTCGCTTACATCCAGGCGCCGAACTTTTTCTACCTGTAGCAACTCACCCTCACTCATTTGCTTTACAGCTTCTGAAACAATTTTCAGAAGCCCGAAATCGCCGTTATCAACCGAAAGCAACAAACCCTTGCTCAGTAGGTAATCACCTACTAAAACAGCTATCTTGTTTTTCCAAAGTGCATTTATAGAGAAAAAACCGCGGCGCTGGTAAGAGTTATCTACAACGTCATCATGTACTAACGTTGCAGTATGCAACAGTTCAACCAATGCCGCCCCGCGGTGTGTCGACTCGTTAATACCACCGCATATACTGGCAGAAAAGAAAACGAACATTGGCCTTATTTGCTTGCCCTTACGCTTTACGATGTAATGCGTAATACGATCAAGCAAGGGTACAGAACTTTGCATCGAGGCTTTAAATTTCCCCTCAAAAACATCAATTTCTGCAGCAATAGGTTTTTTAATTTCGTTGATGTTTAACATGCAAAACAGTGAGCCTTGTATTCAGCAGGCAAACATAAGGTTTATAAGATATATATGTGTTAACATCAGTTTTTTTTACGGTGCCTTTAAACCTTTTTCAGTCTGCACACTCTATCTTATAGTTAGTAATAACAGCATATAAGTTTAGTTTTTGTGAGTTAAAGTTTTCGTGAAAAGCGGAACCGTAAAAGGTTCCGCTTTTTTGCTATATTATTTTACCTTTGCAATCCTTATAAAACGGAGAGGTGTCTGAGTGGTCGAAAGAGCACGCCTGGAAAGTGTGTATACGCCAAAAGTGTATCGAGGGTTCGAATCCCTCCCTCTCCGCTGATTTTCAAATCAAAAATGAACAAAAGCCTGTATTTCTCACGAAATCAGGCTTTTGTTTTTTGACCATTTCGCTGTTTTATGCATCATATCGCATGTTTTTGGTGCGTAATTCGGTGAGTAAAGTTAATCAACTGATTAACTCACCAGAAAGGAGTTAAATCACTGGTTAACAACTGGTTCAAATAATGAACATCTTGTCTCAAGGTGGCCGTAAATCGATATTTGTTAACCATTTATTGAGTCATTATGAAGACAATTTTCAGTGTGCTTTTTTATTTAAAGAGACCAAAAAACTATCAAACAGGCCCCATACCTGTTTACATGCGTATAACTGTGAACGGAAAACGTTCCGAACTCACGACCGGACGTGAATGTGAGCCTTCGCAGTGGGTGAGTAATGCAGGGCGTATGAAAGGCACTAAGGAGACCGTAAAAACCTTTAATAACTATCTGGATACGCTAAGGGCGCAAGTTGACGACGCTCATAGCGCGATGATCAAAGCCGATGATGAGATTACGGCAGAAAGCCTGAAAAATAGATTCCTGGGTAAGGACGAGGATACTAAGATGCTGATTGAGATTTTCGAAGATCACAATAAACGTTATGAGAAACTTATCGTAAACGGCGGCGGCTCCAAAGGAACATTGAGTAGATACCGAATCTCATTAGCACATACACAGCGTTTTCTAAAATGGCGGTATCATGTAAAAGATATTTCTGTTCGTAAAATAGACCACCAATTCGTAATGGATTACGACTACTGGCTGCGGTCGGAAAGAAATTGCGGAAATAACTCAGCGGTTAAGTACATCCGGAATTTTAAAAAGATCATCCTGATCTGCCTTGATAATGGTTGGATCGACCGGAATCCTTTCATGAAGTACAAAGGGAAAACCAAGCGTGTACATCGGGTCTGCCTCGAACAATCCGACATTGACCGCTTAATGTTTAAAGAATTTGCGTCGAGCCGATTAGAGCAAGTGAGGGACATCTTCTTATTTAGTTGTTTTACAGGTTTGGCTTATGCTGATGTGAAAAAATTGCATCGTGATCATATCACCAATCGTTATGACGGCGAAATATGGATTGTGACTAATCGTCAAAAAACTGATGTACCGACGCGGGTTCCTTTATTGCCTCAGGCGGTAGATCTTATGCGAAAGTATGAGTATCATCCAAAGTGTTCCAACACAGGCTTGATATTTCCGGTACCATCTAATCAGAAAGTTAATGAGTACTTAAAAGAGATCGCTGAAAAATGCGGCATAAAGGCCGAATTGACATTCCACATTGCCCGTCACACATTTGCAACGACGGTAACTTTAGCGAATGACGTTCCTATTGAAAGTGTATCCGTGATGCTTGGCCATTCCAGTATCAAAACAACTCAGGAATATGCCAAGGTTCTTAACGTCAAATTGAGTAGAGATATGCAAGCGCTTAAATTAAAGCTACGCCGTTAAAAAAAAACGCCCCAGGATTTGTATCCACTTTACTTGAGTCACGAATCCCGGGGCGATATTGCTTTTTCAAGAATATGAGACGTTCACGGAAATCCATTCTTCATGGGCAAAAATAAGGTTATCAAACAAAGGGCGTTGATCCGGTTCAACCGCTCATCCGGGCGGCCAGAATACAAGACTGCCTTTCTTTGGGTGATATGATGGCTGATAACCAATATAGCCGTAAGCCCCCAGTTCCTTGATGCACTTATGATAGGTCGCTATCGAAGCGATCCGGCTAAAAGCCATTAACAACCTACGGGTTATGACAAAGGGACAAACAAAGCCGTTGCGTTGCCACAAAACAAATAACCCGCTGAACAGGCTGATATGTGTCGGGTTTAATCGTTGATCCTTGCCCATCCGGCACAGCACTTGGCCATAGCTGCTCAGCTCTGCAATCAATACCCTATAAGATCCAGAATTGGACTTATTCATTTCAAGCCTCCTTCCAGTATCTTACTGATGTCCTCCTGCTTGTAATAAATGATACCTCCGACACGTGTAAAGCGCAATGTGCCATTGATGCGCAGGTTCTGCAATGTACCCGGTGAAATTTTGAGCACCTTTCTAACCTCGTTACTCCTAAGCCATTTTTTTGACACCGAATCTCCGCCTCCCTGCACGATCTTTTTGATCTCGGTCAGCAGCCTATTCTCCAACTCCCTCAGATCCTCTTTTGTAATCAATTCTACATTCATGCTTACTCCAATTTGTTAATTAAGTCAATTTCTTCAGCGGGAATAGCAAAGACCTTCCGCTGAACACAACGGCTCAAAAGTGAAAGAGAAAAAGCCGAAATGAATGACCAACGGCTGCGTTTGGTCAGATTTGAAAAGAGGACGACCTAACCTTAACCGTCTTTACGGACAATCCTATAAAGTTTATCCCTTTCGGCGATCTCGATGAACTTGGCAGGCTTGTTATCTTTCTGCGCAGGGAAGTAATTGCGGGCGGTGTCAATGGAAATATCTTTATCACCATGCTTAAAATATTTGGCGATCATTTTATACCAGGGTGCCTGGGTTTGCGAGCTGACCAACCTGCCGCATTCCGGAGTGATTAATTCGGAAATTTGCTTAATCAGATGGATGAATGCAGCGATATTTCCTTTGGTAATATTGACCTTCTCGCTGACATCGTATTTAGTCGCTTCTTTTAACAACATATTCAGCTCAACCACTTCCGCATTCAGCTTGTCTATCTCTCGGTCTTTCTCCGCAATAACCGATTCGAAAGCATCCAGCCTATGCCAGCAATCGATAGTTTTCATAAATGATAAGAATGACTGCAGCTTCATGGCATTAGTCGTGTTGCTGGCGTAATTCGAAGAAAAAGGATTTTGCCTGTTGAAGTAATCTATCCGAGTGTTTATGATGTCTGAGACATGATGGAAGAAAGCTTCTTTTCCGGACGGATGTTTCTCTAAATAAGATTTGAGATGAAAATTATAATAAGGTTCAAAATCCGCTTCCGTAAAACGGTAGATCTTGAGCAAAAAGAAATTGTCCGCTAGTGCCTTGTTCTGAAAAATCGGGTTACCAACCTCGTATCGGTGAGGCGTAAAATTAAAGCGGTGGCGGAATTTGAAGTAGTGTGTTTGCATCAACATCACCCAAAAACATAGAATAAATTTTGATGTTTTAAAATTTGTAAACTTCTTATTCCGATCGATTTATCCGTACAGGGATGCCTGACAGCCTGTAGGGTGCCGCAGATTAAGCTGGATGAAGTAGGACGTTTCGGCCCAACTCGGATCAACCATACATCCCACTGTCCTCTCAAATGTTAAAGCAATGGGTGCTTTAAAACTGCATTTTTTAACCCATAAAACTTCATTATAAATAAATAAATTACAGGAACAATTCCCGAAACGCCGTGTTTAACTGATGTCTGCATCACCTGACTGATAACAGCCGATCCCTTTTTCTTCCGCGCAGCAGACGCTCACCATTTTAAAACGCTACCTATGAGTAAAGAAACAGGGGAACCTACATTCAGCACTAAAACGTCGCCGGGGGCCGAGCCGGCCTTATTGGAACTTTTCACCGACGGCATCAAGGACATATACTGGGCG
>JAESTD010000269.1 GCA_016763755.1 Mucilaginibacter sp. | reverse complement strand
GCTGTTAGCAATAACAGATTATATCGCGGGATGGAGCAGTTGGTAGCTCGTCGGGCTCATAACCCGAAGGTCGTAGGTTCGAGTCCTGCTCCCGCTACCTCAGAATCAGGCAGTTACGTTAGTTCGTGACTGCCTTTTTTTTTCTGTTAACGTATTGTTAACGGTTTTTAGCTTGTCCTTTGGCTTACTTAAAAATAGAAATTTTCTGTTAAATACGCATATTTGGTATAGCCAGGAATTAAATAACGAACTTATTCAATGTTTCAATAGACTGAAGAATATTGGATTTAAAAAGGCATTATAAACATCGCCGCAAGGAATATTTCTTTCAAAAGGTAATTTATTATTGAACTTTTTTGATCAGTTTGCTTCGATGAAAAAACCTATCCTAAACCTTGTAGCCCTATTTCTTTTAATTGCATCCTGCAAGAAAATGATGATCGTGTAGCGATTGATATTACCTTAAAATCTTATTTAACTGAATATCCTTCTGGTGTAAATACAGCTAATCTTACTTTAACTTTTCAACCTAACGAAATGGTTAACGCCTCCTCAGTTCTAGATCTCGGGAAATCGTTTTACAGTCTTAAATACATAATAGATGACAAGATGGCCACAAAACCCAGCCTACATATTTTTGGAATTGTTGATAATAAGATAGGGGCGGACGGATTTGAAGTAGGCGCTATAATTGATTGGACTGCTCCAGTAGAAAGATTTGCGGGTAAACCAGACGTCTTTGACTTCCTTCTTAATAGGCAATACTTTTCAAGTCAAATTGATTGACCAGCTTCCTGCTAATAATTGCGGGCAAACCAGAAGTTATCGAACTGACTCTTTCAATCGATTGGATGTTAGTCTACCCCCGTTACCTCTTATCAAGCAGCTACGGCAAAATGTTGTCGCTTTTTTATTTCTGTTAACTTATTGTTCGCAAAGTCGCGCGTTCCGAAATGAAGTTTTCCTTCACCAAGATACAGGTTCTGAAAATATTTATTAGTGCCCTTAATCGCCGCCCCGTCCCATTCATCTTATTGGTGGTCCGAGAGGAAAAGATTTGCTTGTTTGATCGGGTGCGGCTGACCCATAAAACAAAGTTCATGATAACATTGATTCGCCATACTAATTCTTTTTTATGATCAGATGCGCCAGTCCAGGGTCACTCAACAAGCGTTCCATCTCCAGTTCAATAATATCGCGGATATCCTGTTTGATATCCAAATAATTTCGCTCCACAATGGCAGGCGTGATTTTCTTGACTTCTGGCAGCGGTAGATAGCCTTCAATCTCTATTTTTAATCTGGCATGGTCGTTCACGATCTCGCCATGGAAAGCCTTTAACTCGATCTTGCTATCTGGGTTATCCGCCACCATCCCCACGAACTCGCCGGAACTTAACGCCGATATGCGTGAGGCCGGGACGGCAGCCTCGAGCTGTTTTGACCGACTGATGGAAGTGTCGCTGCGATTGATGGATAAACTTTCCCTGTCCTGCATGATGCGCCCGATCTTTTCGGAAATATATTTCGCCGTATCCCCCGATACCTGGCCTACCACCATGTTGCCCACGATATTCATGATCACATCCGCCTGCTCACGCCCATAGTCCTTGCGCAGCTGGCTGGCGTCTTGAATGCCCAGTGTAGTGGCGATCAGGTTAGACCTGCCAGTCGCGATTGTCGGGATAATATCCGTGGTCAGCGTAGGAAATTCGTCGAACACCAGGCTACATTTCAGCTTATCCTTTTGGTTGATGATCTTCAGCAAGCGGTTTGTGAATAAAGACAGCACTGCGCCGTAAATCTGTATCTTCTGCGGATTATTGCCCATACAAACGATCTTAGGCGCATCGGGATTATTAATATCCAGCGTAAAGTCATTACCTGAAAGCACATAATACAATTGCGGCGAGGCTACCCGCGCCATCGTGATCTTTGCCGAAGCGATCTGCCCCTCTAGTTGCTCCACCGCATCCCGCTTATAGGCGCTGATAAATGGATTGATCAATACATCGATCTCCTTTTGCGTTCCCAACAGCGTGAACAAGCTATCATAATCCGCCTGCATCAGCTCGATCACATGCGGCAGCGTGCAGAACTCTCCATCTTTATACTTCCGCAAATACCAGATGATCGCCGTCAAAAAGTTGATCGGCGATTCCACAAAGAAGTCACCCTGTTTTTTGATCCACTCGCGATTGAGCCCCAGCAATATCGTTCTTGCCGATTCCACCGCATCCGTCAGGTCCAGCATTGCCGAGGGGTCGAGCGGATTACAACGATGGCTACGCGATAAGTCATCAAAATTAATGGAATAAAATTGGGGTTCCACCTTATACCCGCCCCTATGGTTCAGCCAAGTATTATAGGCAATCACCGCCAGATCAGGCATTTTGAAATCGTAGACGAACATAGCAAAGCCTTTGCGGATATGCTGCGTGATCACATGCCGGATGATGAAGTAACTTTTACCCGAACCCGGTGAACCCAGCACCAGCAAGGCGCGGAACAAGTTGATCAGGTTGATCCAACCATCACGTACCTTGCCTTTTAGCACATACTTCGTCGGCAGATTAACCGAAAACTCATTCTCCAGCAGGCGCTCCTCCTGCGGGAACGTCTCTTGGTCACGGTTAAAAATATCTCCCTGCAAATGATCCCGGATGATCCGCGACAGCATCGTGCCGCCACTTAAAATCAACAAGAAACCCAACCCACAACTAGCCATATAAGCTGATGCCACCAAAGCTATTTCTCCCCTCACCAGCATCACCAATTGACTGGCGAGGAAAAAAGAAAGACCGGTTATGATGTACACCAACGCCGTCTTCCAGGAATGTTTCTTATCCTTCTTTCCCTTAACCCCGATCAGCGCAATTGCCAGAAAGCCCAGCGAGATCAATTTCGGCTTCAGGAAGCTATTGAACAAGCCGGTCTTCACCGCATTGCCCAGCAACCTATCCGACAAACCTGACACCCAATTCCACTCCACAAAAGCGCCATAACACACCACATAAAAATGCAGCAACAATAACACGATACTGATCAGCCTGGTCATATCCAGAATCTTGCGCATTGCCTGATCGTTTTCTCCTGTCTGCATATTTCACCCCCCCTCCAAATCTCCCCCGACATGGGAGAATTCAATCCAACAACACTTTTATTTGCCCCTCACCAGCAAGTGAAACGCGCACCGGAATCACATCGACATCCGCACCTTCTTTTTCTTCTTCTTCGCCCGCTTAAGTTCCCAATCCATCACTTCCGCCGTGCCACCTGTATCGAGCAGGGTTCCCACCAAACCCGGCCCCTGATGGCCATCATCAACTGCAGCCAAAATTCTCGGTCGATCTTCACGCGTTTTACCCTGCGTTCCCTGCCCGTCCCGCGCCAGTTTTGCCATTCGCCCGTTTTGTATTTGTCCCTCATCAGCCCCGTTGTATGAGCAGCGTTCCCTTATGGCATTCGCACTGTAGCCTTTCCCCAGCAAACTTCCATTAAAAACACATTTACTATAATGATCTACATAGGTCACCCCATATAAAACACCCTGCTCATTATGCCGCAGAACCATATCAATACCCTTTGTTTTCAGGTGCCCCACCAGGCCATGCAAAGTTTTACCGCCATTTAACAAATACAGATCGATCACATTTTTTAATCGCAGTTTTGCCTTCGGATCATCCTTCGCCAACTTATTCGCTTCAAACTTTTCCGTCAAAAATTTTAAGGTAGGTTTTGCAAAAAATAAACTCGCCTTGACCGGAACGCCAACCTTGTTCCCCTGCTCGTCCAGCACCCTGTAAACCAAACCGCTGTGCTTAAAAATCCGCGAACTTTCTTCGCCCCGGTCAGCCACGATATTGTATGGCCGCAGCACGGCATTCAATTCCGGCAGCGAAGCATATTTATATTGCTGCAACACTTTCACCAGTACATTATTGATGGCCTGCTTTGTCTCTGTTTTACCATAAAAAACCTTAGCTGCATTAACAGGCTTCACCTGAAACACCTGACGCTTTTGATGCTTATCCGCGACCACCAGACCAAACATTTTTTCGATCTCCTTTCGAGCCGGTTCGGATTTATCACGCCCCAAATAATTCATGCGGATGGCCTTACCATCTGACTTGATATTCGTGGTTACCATATGCAGATGCGGGTGCCCCGCATCCTCATGTTTGTACAATAAATAAGGCTGCCCGGCAAAGCCGATCTTTTCCAAATACACTGCTGCGATCTCGCGCAAACGCTCGTCGGATAGTCGCTCAGACGGGTCAAAATTCAGCGACACATGCAGGCAATTATGCTTCGTCCGCTGGTTTAGTTCCGCCAATAATTCCAGCCGTCGCAACTTCTGATGAAAGTTCAAATGTTCCGGCCCGACGGGATAATAACCCGCTTCCAAACAATCCGCCTGGCCGTTCTTCACTTTGTGCTCGTTATAGTTAAGCGCAATGCGTATATGCTTGGATTGATGGATCACTGCAACCATATTTTATTCAGTGAAAGCAGCTTCGATTCAATCGCTGAAATCGCCACAAAGTAACGCTCCCTATCCTGCTCAAAGCGCATGATCCAAGCCTGCATCTGCGGCGCATGATCCAGCATATTCAACCGGTGCACCGCCTGATTAAAATTCACCCCGATGGCATTTAATTCCCGCCGCAAAAGCCCCAGTTCTTCCAGCAGATCATCCATGGATTTATTACGGGTATAGACTGTGAATTTGCGCCCAAAGATCAGCCTCCGTACGAGATCCGACAGCTTGCGCACCGTCGAATTTTTCCAGTTGCCCTCTAATTCAGCATATTCTTCAGCCGTCAAACGCAGCGTAATTCGCCGTTTACGGCCCTTATTTTCCTCTGCCATCACTCATCCTCCCAAAACATATCCCTGCCCAAAAGGCTATCAAATAACCGTTTTCTCAGCGCCCCCGACTTCGGAGAAAGGGCGCAATCTTCCATCGTTGTCAGACAATGGTACATCTTGCCGATCGCAAAACGGGCGATCTCAAACCTTCTTCCCGGTCAGGGAAAAAGCATAACCACGATCTACCACCAGCGACTAACGAAAACTAAATCGGATGTATCCCCTGCCGCAGTCGCAAACGCGGCACCTCCCCTTTGCGCTGCAACCACTCGTTCAGATCTTTAAAGGGTTCATAGAAACCGCTTTGATCCACAAACCTACTATTCCGCGAAAGTGCATAATCTCGGTAAGCCAAACCCGTCACATCCCTGTCTAGCCACAAATGTACCCGCTCATGCGCATCCAAAAAAGGCAGCGCGCGGTCAAACAAACCTGCGCCATTAAGGACTACCGTATCCACCGAGCGCGGATCCACATAGGGGTTCAAGGTACGCCAGGAAAGAAAGTCCATAAAACCCTCAAAAACATGGGCCGAACCAGCGCCATTAGCCATACAGGTGATGTCCTTCGGCGCACTGCTCTGCTTATAAAGTTTATTGCGGATCTCCCAGCCGCCCGCATCATTTTGAAAACCGATGCCATAGTAGTTACGCCCATTAATTTCGTAGGAAACTTCTTTACAAAACTGGTCCGCCACCGATACCGGGATTGACCGCTCATGCAGGTAATTTTTGAGCGGATAGCTGTACAGCTGACGCACTGACGTCACCACCAGCAATTTGTGTTCATCCGCTACCTTGTTTTCAAACCTTTCCGGTGGATGCAATTGCAGTTTACCCGCAGAATAATTACCGTTTAACTTTTCCATCAATCCTGGAATATCGACCCCGTAATAACGCAGGAAAAAATCCAAAGGATTCCCACCCGCAGACATGCCGAAATCATACCACTCATTCCGTAACAGGTCCACATGAAAACTGGCCGTTCTTTCATTCCGCAAAGGCGACAGATACCACCAGTCCGTATCGTTTTTCTTCCGCGCCACCGGCTCGAAACCTTCCCGTTGCAGGAAAAGAGTCAGGTCAATATCCCTGACCTCAGCCAGCGATATATAATCATTTTTAAAATCCATCACACACCTCCATCACCTTGATTGAAATCAAAAGTAGAATAGCGAAACCGCATTTACCTAACCACCCCAAATATTGGGTAGGATCATTTCGAATCAAGCACCGACCTTTGAGCCAATTATTAATCTTAAAAAATAAATGCGTATGGCAACGACAAGTGTGTTAGGGACCGTGTTTGAAACACTGTTATGTAGTCCCGGAATGAATGAAGCAGTGAAGATAGATGTAAAAATGAGCCGTAAAACCGTATTCCTGTTGAACAGCATTATCGAGGTAAGTCTGAACGGTGAAGGCGAAAAGCCGGAGCTGATCAAACTCTTTCCGGCAGAGGATGTCGAAAAGTTAAAAGACTTTGCTAGTGACTGCCTCGATAAAGCGGGCTTAAAAGAATTCAGCGAAAAAATGAAAGGCCTGTCCGGCAAGTGAGCAATAACCGGAATTATCCCGTCAGCAAATGATTACAATTAAGCCTTTAAAAGAGGCTTAATTGTGTCATGGCGACCATCTGCTGATCCATGCCCTTCAAGGTTTTCTGGATAATATCTTGTTTATAATTCGTCGTATCGGATGAACCGATCTGAGCCGTAAACATAACCTTTAATTTGGACAGCGCATGAGCCCGCGCCGCATCGCGGGAAGCAAAATGCGGCTTATAAACAGACAATGCGGATCCGGATCCTGCACAACCAAAGCTATAGCTCAGCGCATAGGACCAGATATCATTTGGACCGCGACCAATGCGGATCTCACCGTATTCCCCGTAACGATTACTGTTACCTAGTTTTACCTCTTCATAATTCAGAAATTGCGGATGGACAAACCAGCCATACTGATCAA
This sequence comes from Mucilaginibacter sp., assembly GCA_016763755.1. Classification (GTDB taxonomy): domain Bacteria; phylum Bacteroidota; class Bacteroidia; order Sphingobacteriales; family Sphingobacteriaceae; genus Mucilaginibacter. The sequence goes on along the minus strand of JAESTD010000269.1, from coordinate 867 downwards.
AGGCAACATCGGTAAAACCAAACTCCAGACCTTTACGGTAAGCGTGTACATTCATCAGGATTGCCCGCAGGCTATCATCGAAACCATTGAACCAATCTAAGACTCCGGTATTTTTTTTTCGATAGCCGTCAATATTTCAGCAGCCAGATCCTTTTCGTAACGGATAACACTGCCGTAAGATTCTACAGCGGTTTTATAACGATGGGTTAATGCAAACTTTCCATAGCCTGGCAATTAAGTTTTTATGCCCCTAAATGGCGGTACGGTTTGCCTGTCTAGGGTTGCGGCATCGCCGCAATTCATGCATCCTTGACGGGCGGCCCGTGATTGCGCTACCTTTGCTATAAATACTTCATTGCTGCGGAAAAATACCGCTCCGCGCTAATCCGTCGCAAAAGCACGGCGGCCCAGTTCCAGTGCCGCCAGCAGCGTCGCAGCCTTCGCCGCGCCAACCCCTCTGAAACGACAAAGATCTTCTTTGGTACGCAGGGTTAAACGCGCCGGATCATCTTTAACTAATCGCATGATCTTTGCGCAAAGATCCAGCACGGACAATTCTGAACTGCCTGTACAGAACAGGATCGCCAGCAATTCTGCATTGCTTAAAGAACCTGCGCCAAAAGCATGCAGCTTTTCCCGCGGTCTGTCTTCGGTTGCCAGCGCCTTCATGCCCGTAGCATCCTTCACCAATTCCATTGATGGCCTGGTAAAAGGTCTCGGTCCGTCCCCGCAGGTCATCTGCGTCAGCACCATGCTCAATGCCTCCACAAAGAAGGCCAGATCTTCTTCCCACAACTGTATCGTCTGCCGGTGGTATTGCTTATCCGCATACTGCTCACTGGACGTGACCAGCACAAAATGCGTATC
>JAESTD010000268.1 GCA_016763755.1 Mucilaginibacter sp. | reverse complement strand
CTTTATTAAGTTTTGATATGGTAAGGATAACATCTTTATCCAGGTGCTGTACACCGGCAATGGTAACACCACCAATAATATAATCTTTTGGACTAAGATAATTAAGACTATCAGCAGAAACAGATTGACCACCGGTACGGACACCACGCTGCACACCGCCGGTTATTTGAGCCAACGCCGCAGTGCTTATAAATGATAAGATAAGAGCAAAAAAAACTTTATTCATCCGAATATTTTAGTGGGCTAAAAATAATTTATACAGTTGTTAAAATTTGTTAAAAGTAAATTTAATTTACCTGTTCGCTGGTTTTGCCAAATCTGCGTTCGCGTTTTTGGTAGTCCAAAATGGCCTCAAAAAGGTCTTCGCGCCTAAAATCGGGCCATAGCTTTTGCGTAAAATACAATTCGGCATACGCAATTTGCCAAAGTAAATAATTACTTATGCGGTATTCCCCACTCGTTCTTATTAAAAGCTCGGGGTTGGGCATACCGCCGGTGTATAAATTATCTTCAAACAATTGTTCATCAATATTATGCGGCTGTAACTCGCCACTTTGCACTTTGGCAGCCAATCGCTGGGCGGCGTGCACAATCTCGTTACGTGAGCCATAGCTTAACGCCAATGTAAGCACCAAACCTGTGTTGGCCGATGTTTTTTCAATAGCACCCAATAATTCTTTATGGCATTTGCCCGGCAGTTTATCCAGATCGCCAATGGCATTAAGACGTACGTTATTATTCATCAGCTTGGCTATCTCCTTGTTTAAAGTAGATATAAGCAGTTCCATAATAGCCGTAACTTCAAGTTTGGGGCGGTTCCAGTTCTCGGCGCTAAAGGTGTAAAGGGTAAGGTATTGTACCCCAAGCTCACCGGCGGCCTCAACCACATCACGAACAGACAGCACCCCGTTATGATGACCAAAAACCCTTAGTTTGCCTTTCCCTTTTGCCCAGCGGCCGTTACCATCCATAATAACTGCAATGTGGCGGGGTAATTTCTGAAGATCTATCTGGTCTTTATAACTCATTTGCCTAACGGTTTTTTACAGCACCGTTTATGCTGATGTACCTTTTGCTTAATTGCCATTTTGTTGCAATAAAGCGCAGAATAACTTATGTTATTTTTTTCAGGTGACAAAGGTAAAAACTTAGTTTGTATTATTTTAGTATGCGCTAAAAAAGAAATATCCACCATTTTATGGTTTTGCGCTGTATGTGAGCTATTAATAACGTTTATAAAAAAAGCGCCACAACTTTTTAGTCGCAGCGCCTCACACATGGTTTAGGTCAAAGAATCCTTAAAATGCCTGCTTAGCCTTCAGCATATCAATATCCGTTTTATCAATATTGGCAATGGCAAACTGCTGTATATCGTTAATATTCATTTCATCGAGCGTATTTACCAGGTTTTCGTAAACCGAGGTTTCGCCGGGTTTAATAACTACTATCATACTTTTGCCGGTAGCGTTAAAAACCTTTTGACGGGTTTCTGCTATTGCCCTGCGCAGGCCGCTCTTGCTGTAATCGGTTATGGTTGCAGCTATTGTTGGATGCTCGGGTTCTCCTAAGTACCACATGGCCTTATTATCTTTTCCCAGACAAATGGTCATAGTGCGCGATTGCGGAACAGGACTGCTATCGCCAACGGGCATTGTAACGTCCATTGCCTTTGGCTTTGTTAAAGTGGTTGTGAGCATAAAAAAGGTGATCAGCAGAAATGCCAGATCAACCATTGCGGTAAGATCAACCCTGAGGGCCGATTTTTTTGTGCGCACTTTGTTACCGCTTTTTTTGGGGGTTGAATTGAGTTCGGCCATGGCGATATAAGTTTAAAGGCTAATAATTGGTTATCTAATTATTATACCGATAAATATACCGCTTTGTTTGAATAAGCAAAATTTAATTTTGTTTATTATTTTATTTCGATATTAAATTTTAATAATAACACTTCGAGGTTACAAAGGTATAAGAAAGCGTAAGGCCGAAATAACTATAAAAGTCCCGGGGTTTAAAATCACCACGCTGCGAACCAACTATCGCCGGGCCGGCACCCACTTCGCCTGATCTGTCTGCAAATCGGGCACTTTCACTATTTGGGTCGGCGAAGGCTTTGTAAACACCGCTCACATCATCCAGAAAATCCGTATTGGTATATCTATAACCCAACTCGGCGCCTAACGTCCATTTACCGCTGATGTTATATTTAAAGCCGGCCCCAAACGGTACAACCAACGCCGTGCTGCCATAAGGGGTACCTTCTGTCTGCAGATGACGCAGACTTATCTGTTGCTGATTGTACATAGTGCGCGGAGCGTACGAGGTACCGCCTAAACCTAAAAATACGTAAGGGGTGTATTTATTTTTACCGGCATCGGGTATATAGCTCATGAAATTAAAATCAAGCGTTAAGCTCAGCTCGGTTAGCGGGTCGGTAAAACTTAAGTTACGCTGCCTAAATTGCTCAATACTTGATTTACTGTCATCACCACTTATTTGGCCGTAAACAAAGTTTAGCCTAAGCCCCAGGTATCTGTCAAAATTACGTTTTACAAAAACGCCGCCGTAGCCGCCACTGGGTTTAAAAAGATTATTGGTATTCAGATCGCCTATATATGCAGATGCGCCAACACTGCCGCCAACTTCCCAGGTTTGGGCGCGGGCGGTAAGGCTTAACAGCACTATAAATAATACAGCGAAGTATTTAGGCATCAGGTAAAGTTAATAATTACGGGCATCTAAACCCCATAATAACTTTTTCCTTAACGTAGATAAGTAACTTTCATTATTTAGCCTGATAAGATTGAGCTTAAAATCAGCTTTGTAAACCCTAAACTGCATAGGCTTATCTATAATAACAGTGCGGCTATCGCACGATACTATGTAGTTGTTACCGCGATAATCTACATCTATAGAGATCTTACTGCTATCGGGCAACACAACAGGCCTTACATTTAAATTATGCGGGGCCACCGGCGTTAAAGCCAAACTGTTTGATTGCGGAAAGATGATAGGGCCATTACAACTTAACGAGTAAGCGGTTGATCCTGTAGGCGTTGACACAATGATCCCATCGCCCCAGTATGAATTTAAAAATTCGCCATCGAGCGCCACGTGCGATGTGATCATGGCCGAGTCATCACGTTTGTGGATGGTTACATCATTGAGGGCAAAGTTATTATCGCCAAAAACTTTTTCATCAGAATCTATTACCAGCAATTCGCGGCTGTCCAAGGTATATTCTCCGTTAACAACAGCGTGGATGGCGGCGGCAATATCACTTTTGTTGATACTGGCTAAAAAGCCCAGCCTGCCAAAGTTGATACCGATCACCGGGATGCCGCTGTCGCGTACAACGGTTACCATATCCAGCAATGTACCATCACCGCCAAGCGTGAGAAATACATCGATATGCCCTTTAATAGCCGAATCGCAATTTAAAACAGTAAATTCAGAGGTATCTATATTACCTTTTAAATTTTCGTAAAGCAGCGGATGTATGCAGATCTCCACCTTATGCTGTACCAGCGTATTAAACACCTGGCGTATGTACGGAAATATTGATGGATCGTTAAACTGCCTGCCGTAAACTGCTATTTTCATTTGTTTGCGGTTATAAATTAAGGTAGTTCATCAACGAGTCGTACCTATCCATGGCGTTGTTGTTGTGGTCGGTAAAATTAAAGGTAGCTTTCACTTCGTAGTTATAGCGTTGGAAAGTTGCCAGTATGTTAGAAATATCTTGCTTATTTACTTTCAGCGTTACTTCCATTCGCGTCGAATCCGGGAAGGTGCGTGTATAAGAACTCAGAATCTGTGCATTATCAGACTCCACCACCTGCGACATGTGCGCCAGCGAATTGTTCTTGATATCAACCTCTAACACAATAATGCCGCCCGGCTCTGATGATGATGTTAATTTGGCAAAATATTCGGCCAGGCAGTTAATGCTGATAAGGCCCTGGTACTCTTTCTTTTTGTTAAGCACCGGCACAACGCTAAGCTGCTGCTCATAAAACAGGCGGATAACATCATAAATATGCTGTTCCTCTACCACGTAAGGATTCACCAGTGATAATGCCAGCGCTCCTATCGGTGTATTATAATCGGGTTCTTCTATCAGGTCATCCTCACTCAACAGCCCCAGAAACTGATCTTCGTTTACAATTGGCAAATGCCTAACGCGGAACTCGGCCATACGATCCATCACTTTCTGTATGGTATCAGAAGTATGTACCGGCGGTATCGCATCTTCTATCAGCTCAATTGCAAGCATGTGTTATCTTTTTAATTTATCTAAAAACGTTTTCAGATATTCATTAAACTCAACCGGGCGCTCCATCATAGGTGCATGCCCGCATTTATCTATCCAGTGCAGCTCAGAGTTTGGCATCAGTTGGTTAAATTCTACGGCAACCTCAGGCGGAGTGATCTTATCATCGCGGCCCCATATCAAACAAACCGGCATGGTAATTTTACGCAGGTCGTCTTTCATATTATGCCTGATGGCCGATTTTGCCATAGCGAGGATACGGATAACCTTTGCCCTATCATTTATCGTTTGGAAAACATCATCAACCAGTTCATCGGTAGCAATGGCCGGATCGTAAAAAGTGAACTGCACTTTCTCGCGTACAAAATCTTTACTCTCGCGGCGCGGAAAAGAACCACCAAAGGCATTCTCATACAAACCCGAACTACCGGTTAATACCAAAGCCTTTACGTATCCCGGATGTGCCAAAACATAAACCAAACCAACATGCCCGCCAAGCGAATTACCCAACAAGGTTACGTTTGACAGCTTTTTAAACTTGATGAACTTATGCACAAATTTCGATAATGCCCTTACACCTGTGGTTAACAAAGGCAGATCGTAAATGGGCAGCATCGGAATTAAAACTTTGTAATCCTTACTAAATTCTTCAACAACATCATGCCAGTTACTTAACGCGCCCATTAAACCGCGCAAAAGCAAAAGCGGTTCTCCTTCGCCAACTTCAATATAGCTAAATCCGTGTTCTTCTCTAAGCACCAGCTCCATATAATCGTGTGTAAATTCTGCTAAAAAATACCTTAGGGCTGTATTTTCAACTACCCTATTTGTTGTAAAATTATAATTATAAAAATAGTTTACACCTTTTATATATAATTAATACGGTTGTATTAACCCAAAAGTTGTTTAACTACCTCTGATACAGTTTTGCCATCGGCACGTCCTGCAAGCTCTTTATTGGCCACACCCATAACCCTGCCCATGTCTTTTACCGAGGTAACTTCCAGGCGTGTTATCAACTCCTGAATATAGCCCTCAATCTCAAAACGGCTCATTTGCTGTGGCAGATATGGCTCAATCACATACATCTCGGCCATCTCAATATCGTAGAGGTCTTCACGGCCCTGCGTTTTGTAGATGTCAGCAGATTCTTTACGTTGTTTGATCAGTTTCTGCAACACTTTGATCTCGGCATCCTGGGTCAGTTCTTCGGCAGCGCCTTTTTCTGTTTTTGCTAATAGCAAAGCTGATTTAATAGCGCGTAAGCCACGCAGCCTATCGGCCTGTTTGCTTAGCATCGCTTGTTTAATATCCTGGTCTATTTGGGTTATGAGTGACATGGTTGTTTAATGAGTGAGTTTTTGAATGAGTGAATTAGTGAATGGTAAGCCCTAATGTCATTTCGAACGAGCGATAGCGAGGAGAACCGTAACGAAGTGGAGCTCATCGAAGATAAATCTTGTTATTCCAGAAAAGTGGACTTACAGAGTAACAAGATTTCACACTATCGTTCGAAATGACAGCTTTTATATTATGTATTCTTTTTAAAAACATTGGTTGCCGTGGCTTGCGCTGTGGGCATTATTAATATATCATTTATGTTAACGTGCGCCGGGCGCGATGCTACGTACCAGATGGTATCAGCTATATCCTCGGCTTTTAACGGCTCAAAACCTTCGTATACTTTTTTGGCGCGTTCTTTATCTCCCTTAAAGCGCACTTCAGAAAATTCTGTCTCCACCATTCCCGGGTGCACTGCGGTTACTTTTATGCCGTGCGATAAAAGATCTATCCGCATTGATTTTGTTAAGGCATCAACTGCGTGTTTGCTGGCACAATATACATTGCCATTAGGATAAACTTCTTTACCTGCTATGGAACCTAAGTTTACGATATGCCCGCGGCCATTGGCGATCATCCAGTTAGATACTACGCGGCTAACGTACAACAGGCCTTTAACGTTGGTATCTATCATGGTATCCCAGTCATCGTAACTGCCCGAGTTGATGGGATCCAGTCCCTGGCTTAAGCCGGCATTGTTCACCAGCACATCAACCGCGCGCCATTTTGATGGCAGGCTATCCAGGCTGCGTACCACTTCTTCGCGGTTACGCACATCAAAAGATGACACCGCTATTTCTACGTTGTACTTATCGTTAAGGTGATGCGCCAGTTTCTCCAGCCGCTCTAACCGGCGGCCGGTAAGGATAAGATCATAACCATGCTGGGCGAATGTATGTGCGCAGGCCTCGCCTATACCGGCGGTAGCCCCTGTTATTAATGCGATTTTCGACATAATAGATGTAACTATCGGCAGCGAAATTATGTTTTTATGCTGACTTTATTTGTCTTTTTACAGTAAAGGATATCTGCCACAATTCTACTTTATGGTTTTAGCGTGATATTTCGTTAACCTTTATGCCCGAGATTTGGCGGCGATGGTTTACGAACATCAAACATTTACTAAAAACTCACATATTATGGAATACAGACAATTAGGAGGCTCGGGCCTGCATGTGCCTGTTCTTAGTTTCGGCACAGCTACTTTTGGCGGCCAGGGCGATTTTTTTAAAGCCTGGGGCAATACGCAATTAGAAGATGCTAAAAAGCTTGTGCACTTATGCCTTGATGCCGGCGTAAATTTCTTTGACACCGCTAACGTTTACTCGCGCGGCGTTTCTGAGGAGATATTAGGCCAAGCTTTGGAAGGTTTGCGTAACCGCGTTTTGATCTCTACCAAAGCTACTTTCCGAATGGGCGATGGGCCTAACGATTTCGGTTCATCGCGTTACCATTTAATTAATTCTGTTGAAGATAGTTTGAAACGTTTAAAAACCGACCACATAGATATCTTCCACCTGCACGGTTTTGACGGCAACACCCCTGTTGAAGAAACCTTGCGCACGTTAGATACTTTAATTAGTGATGGCAAGATCCGTTACATTGCCTGCTCTAATTTCTCGGGCTGGCACCTAATGAAATCGTTGTCGGTATCTGAGCGTTACGGTTGGGCAAAATATGTTGCCCACCAGGCTTATTACTCATTATTAGACCGCGAGTTTGAATGGGAACTGATGCCACTGGGGATCGACCAAAAAGTAAGTACCATTGTATGGAGCCCGCTGGCCTCAGGTCAGCTGGGTGGTAAATACCGCCGCGGGCAGGAATTGCCTCAGGACAACCGCCGCGCACAAGGTGGCAGCCACGGACCAGAAACAGATTATGAGCGCCTTTATACCATAGTTGATGCTTTGGATGAGGTCGCCGAAGAAACCGGCAAATCTATTGCCCAGGTTTCCATCAATTGGTTATTACAGCGCCCAACCGTTGCCAACATTATTATAGGTGCCCGCAACGAAGAACAACTTAAACAAAACCTTGATGCCGTAGGCTGGAATTTAACGGTTGACCAAGTTAAAAAACTCGACGCCGCCAGTGACCGCGACCCAATATATCCTTACTGGCACCAGCGCCAGGATGTAGGGTTAAATCCCTTACCGAAGTTTTATTAAAAAAGAAAGGTCAGCATTTGCTGGCCTTTATCTTCACTCGTCTTTGCGAGGTACGAAGCAATCTCTTTAAGCAAGGTTATCACACATGCTGTAAAATTGTCCTGAAGAGATTGCTTCGTACTTCGCAAAGACGTGATTTGTTTTTTATTCTGGGTAAACGAAGAATATTTCAATCATATGAAATAGCTTACTCTCCCAGCACTTTATCCAATTGCCCTACTAAAACAGTGTAATCGCTTGGACGGGCGGCATCTGGAGAGGTAATCTTGCCTGCTCTATCTACAATAACATAGTGCGGCATCAGTATCATGGCAGTATCGTTTTGTGCAGCTTGGTGGTAAAGTTTACTGTAAGCATCCAAATCAAGAAATAAATGGTTACCGGTTATTTTATGATTAACTATCTGTTTCTTCCACAAATAATTACTGCCGTTGGCTATGTACAGGTAAGCAATATCACTGCGGTTTTTATAATGTTGTTTAAGAGGTTGTGTAAAGTTGTCAAACTCTTCTAAACAGGGACCGCAGGTAGTTCCCCAAAAATCTACGTAGACAACCTTTCCCTTAAAGTTCCTGCTGATGATATCTTTAAAGGATTTTGAATCCGCATCTACGTTAACAAAAGTAGCGCCCTGCTGGGTGGTGAATGCTATGGTAAAAACAACTTTACCGACAATAAAAACAACTATCAAACCAAGAGTGGTCAAAGCAGGTTTCAGGAATGACACACCTGTAGTTTTACGGAATTTCCTAAGGAAATAAATACCCCCGCTGAATAATACCAGACTAATAAAAGCCTTTATGGCAATAAGCCTGGTTAGCTTTTGGTTAACCTCAAAGATATTATCCAGAATCCCGGCCTTCTGCATTTTCGGCAAGCCAGAATAATTTTGCGCCAAGTCGATCATCCGCCCCCTTACTTCTTTTTCCCAGGCAACAAAATACTCGCTGATATCCATTATCATCAGCGGAATAATGGCGATTATTATTGCCCCTAACCAAAAATATTTAGATCTGATCATGTAGGTTATTATAATAAGGTTTACGTCATTATACAGAACACATGAGGCAACTTGACCCTCTCAGATAAAACATTTGAGCCGGAAGCGCACAACCAGCTCAAACTTTGATATGCTTTTAAATGCTACCCTTTCTTCGCCATTTTCATATTCTCCGGATCCCAGAACATCGGGCTGTTTTTATAATAGCTGTCATTACATAACAGGGCCGGTGCGGCGGCTCGGTAACCAAAAATAGCATCCTCGGTAACTTTACCGTTGTTGCGGATAGCGGTGATCCAGTTGTTCATGTGATCGTACGGGCCGCCCAGGTAGCCTTTCTCAGCATCAAAAGTTATCTCTTCCGGCGGAAGAATATGTTTACGGGCGCTATTGGTTTGGCCGGCTTTGCGCAGTTTTTCCAGATAGAACGGATCATCAGATGCAATGGTCTTGTTGCGTTTTAACGTTACGCTATCCCAGGTAATATCCATTGAACCTTCGCTGCCTACCAATTTAAGATAAGTGGTACCACTTGTACCATCAACAAAGTTGCAACGCAACGAAAGGTTAAAAGCCGGATGAGCGGCAGTTTTGCCGTAATCAAACGTACCTAACAAAACATCAGGCACTTCGCGTCCATCGTTCCAGTAACGCAAACCGCCCGAAGCGTAAATTTTGTTTGGCCCTAAAGAGTCGGTAATAAAGTGAAGGCTACTGAAGAGGTGAACGAACAAGTCGCCTGCCATGCCGGTGCCATAATCGGTATAATTTCTCCAGCGGAAAAACCTTTTTGAATCGTAAGGGCGTTTTTGCACGTTACTCACGTAAGTTTCCCAATCCACTGTTTGTGCCGATGCATCATCAGGAATTGGGTATTGCCAAACTTCGATAGGTGCGCGGCGTGCCCAGAAACCTTCGGCATAATTCAGTTCGCCAATAGCACCGCTTTTTAATAGTTCGTGTGCTTTCTCGTTACCTAATGATGATACGCCCTGGCTGCCTACCTGGAATACTTTACCGGTTTCTTTCTGCGCTTTTATTACTGCTGGACCTTCGGCTACGGAGTGTACCATTGGCTTTTCGCAATACACGTGTTTACCGGCGTGCATGGCATCAACAGAAATTTGCTGGTGCCAGTGATCGGGCGTGGCTATAATTACCGCATCTATATCTTTACGGTTTAATATCTCTTTATAAACCTTGGTAGTGAAAATATCGTTACCCCAGCGTTTTTTGGCATCTGCTAAACGGCCATCATATAAGTCGCATACCGCAAGCAGTTTTACGCCCGGTACCTGCAAGGCCACAATGGTATCTTGCGTACCCATACCGCCAGCGCCTATCAAAGCAATATTTACCTGGTCATTAGGACCAAACGGCTTGTATTCTTTCTTGAGATAATAAAATGATTGATTGCTTTTACCGGCGGCAATTAAGCTGCTGCCTGCGGCAACCGCAGCGGTAGTAGTAGCCATTTTTTTTAAAAAGCCTCTGCGCGACGCTTCAGAATTTTCTTTCATAGTTATCAGTTAAGGTTTAATTATGGAGTGTGCATTGAGCCCGAACAGCCCGAAAGTGAAGATAGAGTTTTATGTTAAGAATTGGAAAGTTTTATCATTTTGTCATGGTGAGCTTGTCGAACCATTCATCGCGCGGAGAGGTCTTCGACAAGCTCAGACTGACAGCCATCTTAATCAAGCTAATCGACTAATCCATTTAATCAGGGTTCAATACAATTCCGTATCTTTACCCCATTCTCATGAGCAAAACTGTAACTCCATATCAGAACCAGGCAACCAAGAAAGAACAGGTGGCCGATATGTTCAACAATATCTCTAAGACTTACGATTTCCTTAATCACTTTATGTCGTTGGGGATTGATATCATCTGGCGTAAAAAGGCCATAAACGAGTTAAAGAAAGGTCAGCCTAAACTGATACTGGATGTAGCTACCGGCACCGGCGATTTTGCTTTTGAGGCATTGAAGATATTGAGGCCTGAAAAGATCATCGGGGCAGATATTTCTGCAGGGATGCTTGAAGTAGCTAAACAAAAAATAGCCAAACGCGGCCTTAGTGATAAATTCGAGGTAAAACTTGGTGATTCGGAAAAGCTACCTTTTGAGGCCGATGAATTTGATGCTGTTACAGTTGCCTATGGTGTACGCAATTTTGAGAATTTGGAAAAAGGCCTTACCGATATTAATCGCGTTTTAAAACCGGGCGGCAAGGCTGTGGTTCTTGAATTCTCGAAACCGAAGGCTTTCCCCATCAAACAACTGTACAATTTTTACTTTAATTATATAACGCCGGGCATCGGTAAACTTTTCTCTAAAGATGCAAGGGCATACACTTATTTGCCCGAGTCGGTAGCCGCCTTCCCTGATGGTGAGGCGTTTAGGGCTGTTATGCACAAAGCAGGATTTAAAGATACCAAAGTGCGCCCACTGGCGTTTGGTATCTGTTCAATATATACAGGCATTAAATGATAAAACTCCGCTACCTTATACTTATGGTATTAATGTGCAGCAGCGGCAAACTGTTTGCGCAGGCCTGGGGTGGCGGTGCCGATCAAAACGATCTGAGTTTCGGTTTCCTATTTTCTTATGTGCAAACCTCTTACGATATTGTAAAAAAGCCAACCTGGCAGGAGCCTTTTTATGACCAGCAAACAGATGAATATGCTACTACTTTCGGCAAAAGCATTTCATCGCCTTCGTCTCCGGGCTTTGCGGTAGGTTTTATAACACGGTATCGCCTAACCGAGCATTTAGAAACACGCATTACGCCATCATTGCTTTTTGTAGATAGAAAGGTTACCTATACTTACGATAACCCCGACGAGAACGTAACCAAATCTGTACAAACTACCACAGTTGATTTTCCGCTGCAATTGAAGTTGAAATCCGACAGGATAGCTAACATGCGGGTGTACCTTTTAGGAGGGTTAAAATATTCGCAAAGTATTGGATCTAAAAAAGATCCCGGTGATAACATCGCTCCCACCGAGCGTTTGCTGAAAAATATAAAAGGCTATTCATCGTACGAAGTGGGCGCGGGCTTCGATATTTATTTTGAATATTTTAAGCTATCGCCCGAGATAAAGTTTTCTAACTCCTTCTCCAATATGCTGGTTAAGGACAATACACCTTACGCTAACCCGCTAAGCCGGTTGGGTTTACGAACGCTGATGTTCAGTCTTATCTTTGAGTAGACAAACGTTTCTCAAAGCATACAAATCTCATCCCCGGCCTAAACTGCAAGGTAATCTCGCCTTTATAATCGTAACCCATTTTCGGGAACAGTTTCTGTGTGGCCAGATTTTGGATGTTAGTATCAACGCGCAGCAATAGAATATCGCGCTCTAACGCCACATCCTCAGCTTGCTGCATTAGAGATGCAGCTATACCCCTGCCTTGAAAACGCGGACTAACCGCCAAACGATGCGTAACAATGGCTTCTTCGCTGATATCTAAACCAACCTGCGCGTATTCAGGATATTGTTCGGTAGTAATGGCACTTACACCGGCTATTTCGTTATCAACCTCGGCTACCCAAAGCTGTCCGGCTTGTATATCCTGTTCAAAAACCTGTGGGTTAGGGTAAACATCATCCCATTGCAAATTACCGCTTGCGCGCATTAAGGGCACAACTTCTTTAACCAGTTGCATTATTTGAGGGATATCGGAGATGAGGGCTAAACGGATCATGGTAAGTAAAAAGTCAAAATTGAAAAGTCAAAAAAATCGCGCCATTGTTAGCTTGATCTATTTATTAACAACGAGAAAAATAACGCATGCTGAAACCACCAGCGTATGAATGACAACCGAGGACAAGTAAAGTTGTCCTCTCATTTTAAGCATTATGAGGTTTACTAAAAGCAAAAAAATTGCACCTAAAAATGAAAGAAATATTGAAATCAAATCAAGATTTGGCCCACACATCTCTGATTTAAAACCCGGCAATATATTAAACAAAGTAACGACAATAATTACTATAGCATAGTAGGCCAAAGTATAATGCAGAGGTTTGATAGACCTGCGTACCGCTATTATATCTTCTGCTTTCATCAATGATTATGCTTTTTATGAATATCCTTTACCAGGCAAAGTTTCTTTATGTCTTCGATGCGGATGGAAAAGGGTGCATATTTTAGACGGCCGCCTATCATCTCGGTTACGTTGTCTGAGTGGGCTATCACTTCTTCCGGGTTATCACTAGCCAGTAGGCGTTTGTACATGCGGTAGTCGCCCCATTCTATATAATACACTTCGCCGGGCAGTATTTTCATATCATTGATGATTTTAAGTGCTACCCAACAACCGTTCTCCAGATAAGGGTACATCGAGTGCCCCCATACCGGAAGTGCAAAGTCGCATTCTTCAATCCCGGGGAAATTCATACGACCAACCGGCAACGAATCATTTATATCGTTGTACACCTCAACACCTGATGCCGTTGCTATAATATCATACATAGGTATACCTTCTTCTGAGCGTTGCGCTACAGTTTTTTCTGAAGTTTTACGGATACCCAGCTGTTCTCCAAATTTTTCTTTAAAGATCTTCAACTTATCAGGATCGATATTTTGCCTGCTTTTGATGATCTCGGTAATTGAACTGGCCGAATTAAAACCTAATGCTTCTGCCAGTTCACTGTTGTTATTGAAAGCTTTTCCGCGTAATTGATTGTACAGGATAATAAACTCCAGTGTTTCAGGCCTTACCGTCTTTATTTTATTCGGTTTTGATGCGTCTTCCATATCAATTAAAATATTTAAAGATTTTTCTTGATTTTAATAAAGATATTTCTTTATATTTGAATATTCAAATTTATCTAAGTTAATGCTTTAAATCGATATTCCAAAAAACCATTTT
>JAESTD010000267.1 GCA_016763755.1 Mucilaginibacter sp. | reverse complement strand
TAGCATACACACCTGTATTATTTGCAAAAGACCCGAAACGTACGGTGCAATACAAAAGCCGTGAGATAGGCCGCAGAATAAAAGAGCTCGCTAAAAAAGCTTTTCCGGATAAGGTAGAAAAGAAAGAAGGTTTTGCTGCTTATGCCGATGATATCCACGAACGCAGTTTAACTGCTCAAAAGAATTATCATTTAACGCCTGCAAATCTTGCTGTGGAACTTTTCCGTGCCACTAAAAAGACTTTTTACATGCCTGATTTTGAATTTTTGGGCTGGAAACCTTACGCGTTAAAAGGTGTTCACGTTCATGACATCCCAGGCGAACACAATACCATTTTTGCGCCACCACACGATAAGTTGTTTGCAGAAATACTGCAAAAATGTCTGGACAAAGCAGCGGCGGGCGAAAGCACTGAAGCTATTTAAGCGGTTTGCCTATTTCCCAATGATGGCCAAATGGATCAATAAAATGACAAAGGCGATATCCGTATGGTTGATCCGCAACAGGGTAAACTATGTTAACACCGGCAGTGATAGCTTGCTCAGCAATCGCATCAGGGTTGTTGACCATTAATCCTATTCTTACGCTTATCCCGTTCTGCTTATCCGGCCCGATATTCCCCTGTTCAGTTGATTCATCTGCCACTACAAACTGCGCACCTTCAACAGCTAGTACCGCAACCGTGTGCCCGTCAAACGTATTGCTGGTTAAGGTTTCTGCCCCAAAAGCCTGCTTGTAAAACTCAATTGCTGCCAGTGCATTGCTTACTGTTAGCGTGGGTAAAATATGTGCTTTGAAATTGATGCTCATGTGCCGTAAAGTTTATAAATATGTTCCCTGAAAATATAGGTTGAAAATTGCTTTGAATTACTAAATGTCTTAAATTCATGGCAATTTACCTTACCTAAATATGAAGAACCTTCTAAACCTTGTCAGCTCCCGCAGAGGGCAGGTTATTGTTGCTGTTGCCCTTCTACTCATTGCGCTTGTAATCTTTTTTGCAAGGCAACATAAATTCAATCACCAAAAGGTGGATGCTGCATTTAGCCGTTACATTGAATCGTACACTACCGGTGTTATATCTAAAAAAAGCACCATCCGCATAAAATTGGCAGGCGAGGTACAGGTAGCCCATGCTCAAAACGAGGAATTAAAGGATGGCATCTTCGATTTTTCACCATCTATAAAAGGAAAAGCTTTTTGGATAGATGACCGGACAATCGAATTCAGGCCGAGTGAAATTTTAGACCCCAATGAGGATTATGCTGTTGATTTTGCTTTAGGCAAAGTAGTTAAAGTTGAAGATGGGTTTGAGCATTTTAAGTTTGGCTTTCAAACCGTAAAACCTGATTTCACCATATCATTCGCAGGTTTACGCTCGGCAACGTCCACCTCTACCGACCGCATGAAACTGATCGGTACCGTGCAAACCGCCGATGTGGAAGATCAGGCTAAAGTCGAGAAACTAATCAAGGTAAGCTATCCATCAGCCACAAAAATTAGCTGGCAACATAACGGATTGTCTAAGTCGCACCAGTTTACGGTTGATAATATTATCCGTAATGAAGCAGCCACTCCGCTTACACTTAACTGGAACGGTGATGCGCTCAATATCGACAAAAAAGGCACTGAAGAATATGAGGTACCCGCCAAAGGCGAGTTTAAAGTATTGGAAGTACGCGCCGTGCAGGATAACGATCAGTATGTATCCGTACAATTTTCTGATCCTATCCTTATTGGCCAGGAACTGAATGGTATAGTAGGAATCACCAATATTGCCGATGCTGCTTATACAATTGATGGCAGCATTGTTAAGGTTTACGCGCCCGAGCGTTTACAAGGCAACTACAACGTATTTGTAAATGAAGGTATCTACAGTATTAATCATCAGAAAATAAGAAAAGGTTATACCGCAAATGTGTTCTTCGAGAACCGGTTGCCGCAGGTAACTATCCCCGGTAAAGGTGTTATCCTGCCCGACTCGGGCAAGTTGATGATGCCGTTTGAAGCAGTTAACTTAAACGCTGTTGATGTAAGTATTATCAAGATCTACGAGAACAACGTACCACAATATTTCCAGAGCAACAGCTTAGATGGCGGGGTTGAGTTGAGGCAGGTGGGCAAACCTATCATACAAAAAACCATAAGGCTTGATATTGATAAGGGTCTTAACCTCAGCAAAAAAAACCGCTTTATGCTGGATGTTGACCAGTTAATGCGTGCCGAACCGGGGGCAATTTATCGGGTTATTATCGGTTTCCGCAAAGAATACTCATTATATAACTGCAGCGCTGGCAAACTTACTCCAAAAAGCAACGATGATGAATATGGCGACGATTACGAGGGTGGCGAATACGGCGGCAACAATACCAGCCGTGTAAATGATGAGGATGACGATTTTTGGCAGCGCTATGATAATTACTATCCCGAAGGTTATAACTGGCAGGATCGCGATGACCCATGTACAGAATCATATTTCAGCAAAAACCGTTGGGCCACCCGTAACATCATTGCTTCAAACATTGGTCTGATAGCCAAACGCGGCAACGATAACAACATGACCATTGCCGTAACCAACATCCTGAGCGCCGAGCCAATGAGCGGAGTTGAATTGGAATTACTGGATTACCAAAAGCAATTGATCCTGAAAACGAAATCAGACGGGGATGGACTGGCTACTTTTATACCTAAGCGCAAGCCTTATCTTTTAGTTGCTAGAAACGGAAACGAGCGTGGCTATTTGAAACTGGATGACGGTAGCTCTCTCCCACTTTCGCGCTTTAACGTTGGCGGAGAACAGGTGCAAAATGGACTGAAAGGCTTCCTTTACGGGGAGCGCGGCGTGTGGCGCCCCGGCGACTCAATATTCGTCACTTTTATTCTCGAAGATAAACTAAAAACTCTGCCGGCCGACCATCCGGTTGAATTTGAACTATATAATCCTAACGGGCAATTGTATCGCAAAATAACGCGTACAAGTTCTGTGGATGGTTTTTACAGCTTCCATACCGCTACGGAAACCAGCTCGCCTACCGGTAACTGGAGTGCCGTGGTGAAAGTTGGTGGTGCATCGTTCCAAAAGAATATCAAAGTAGAAACCATTATGCCGAACAGGCTAAAGGTGAAACTTGATTTTGGTAACGCTAAAGAACTAACCAAAAACGATGGTGTTAACGGCACCCTGAGTGCGCAGTGGTTATTTGGCGGTGCAGCGCAAAATCTCAAAGCTAAAGTCGATGCCTTCCTGTCATCACAAACCACTTCATTTAAGGGTTTTGAGGATTACAATTTCGACGACCCTACCCTTGCATTTAATACCCAAACGCAAACTGTTTTTGATGGCAAGCTGAACGAGAATGGTGTTGCACAGGTTAGTCCGGATGTAAACGTGGAGAAACAGGCCCCGGGACAGCTGCGCGCCAATTTTGTGGTTAAAGTATTTGAAGCCGGTGGCAACTTCAGCATACAGCAGGCCAGTATGCCGTACAATGTGTACAGCGGATACGTGGGTATAAAAACGCCTAAGGGTAGTAACCTGAGCGGGATGCTGGTTACCGATAAAGACCACCAGATTGATATCGCTGATGTAAATGTAAACGGCTCTCTCCTTGCAGGCAGCCGAAACGTAGAAGTAGAACTGTACAAGATACAATGGCGCTGGTGGTGGGACGAGACCGGTAACGAGCTGAGCAACTTTACGCAAGACCGTTACAACAAACTTATCAAAACAGATAATATACAATTAATTAACGGCCGGGGTAAATGGAACTTACGCATCAATAAAGCAGATTGGGGCCGTTATTTGATCCGCATTAAAGACCCACAAACCGGCCACTCTACCGGTAAAATCATTTATGCCGACTGGCCAAACTGGTCTGAGCGTTTGCAGAACACCGACCCTACCGAAGCGGCCATGTTATCCTTCACTTCAGACAAACCTAACTATAAGGTTGGCGAAGAAGCAACCCTTACCATCCCTACAGGTGGTGATGGCAGGGCATTGATAAGTTTTGAGAATGGCAGCAAAGTGCTAAAAACAACATGGATAGATACCAAAAAAGGCGAAACCCGCTACACATTTAAGATTGATGAGACCATGGCGCCCAACGTATTTGTGAACGTTACACTTTTACAGCGCCACGCACAAACCGTCAACGACCTGCCTATCCGTATGTATGGTGCCATCCCGCTGGTAGTTGATGATCCGGCTACGGTTTTAAAACCTGTTATCAGCATGCCGGATAAAATAAGACCAGAAACTCAATCGGCTATCACAATTTCAGAGGCATCGGGCAAGGAGATGACCTATACCATTGCCATTGTTGACGAAGGCTTGCTGGACATTACCAATTATAAAACCCCTGATCCGCATGAGGCATTCTATGCCCGCGAAGCACTGGGCGTTAAAACCTGGGATCTGTTTGATTATGTGATCGGTGCATTTGGCGGCGGTTTGGAACGTATCCTCAGCATTGGTGGTGATGGTACCAACGGTGTGAAAAAAGACGTAACCGTAAACCGCTTTAAACCGGTAGTGAAATTCCTGGGGCCATTCCACTTGGGTGCAGGCGATAAACAAAACACGAAATTCACCCTGCCTCAATACGTAGGTTCGGTTAAGGCAATGGTGATTGCCGGGCACGGCGGTGCCTATGGTTCTGCCGATAAAGCGGTGGCTGTTAAAAAGCCGCTGATGATTTTGGCAACGCTTCCGCGTGTGTTGGGCCCGTCAGAGAAAATACAATTGCCGGTTACCGTTTTTGCGATGGAAAATAATATCAAAGCGGTTACAGTGCAGGTACAATCCAACACGTTCAGTAACCTTGGCGGCAATAATGTAAAAACAATCAAATTTGCCAAGCCAGGCGACCAACTGGTAACTTTTGACCTGTCGGTAAAAGACTTTGTGGGCATAGGAAAAGTGAAGATCATTGCCAAGGCTGGCAGCGAAACAGCTTCTTACGATGTGGAACTAAATGTACGCAACCCTAACCCGCCGGTTACCCGCATAATGGAGAAAGAGCTTGAGCCGGGTGCTATGTACGGCGCTATTTATAACGCTATTGGCATAAACGGCACTAATAAAGCCACGCTTGAGGTATCCAGTATTCCGTCTCTCAACCTGGCCAAACGATTGAATTATTTGATCACTTACCCGCACGGCTGCGTGGAGCAAACTACCTCATCGGGCTTCCCGCAATTGTATCTGAATGACCTGCTCGATCTTACACCACGCCAAAAAGCAGAAACAGAACGCAATATCAAATCGACCATCGCGAGACTGAACGGTTTCCGTGTTGCAGGCGGTGGTCTTAGCTACTGGCCGGATGGCGGCAACGCAGACGAATGGGGAACTAATTACGCCGGCCATTTCCTTATAGCTGCACAAGCCAAAGGTTACAGCCTGCCATCAGGCATGATGGACGATTGGAAGCGCTATCAAAAACAAAAGGCTATCAACTGGTCGCCTGATCCTAACAGAAATATTCATGGTGGATATTATTATACCGACCTGGTACAAGCATACCGTTTATACTTACTGGCCTTAGCAGGCTCTCCTGAATTGGGCGCCATGAACCGACTGCGTGAATATAATTACCTGAGTATTGAAGGTCGTTGGAGATTGGCCGCTGCCTATAAATTGGCAGGCCAGCCTGAAGTTGGGCAACGCCTGATTGCGAAACTGCCAACCACCGTTAAGCCATACAACAGCATGTACGGTACTTATGGCAGCGACCTGCGCGACGAAGCCATGATATTGGAAACCCTAACTTTATTGGGCCAGCAACGGCGCGCTGCAGGTTTAGTAAAGACAGTTGCGGCTAAATTATCACAGGATAGTTGGTACAGCACACAGACCACAGCTTATTCGCTCATAGCGATAGCGCAATACTGCGGCATCAATAAAAGCGGTGGTAAACTTCAGTTTACCTATAATGCAGGCAGTTCAAATGGCAACATCAATGGTAAATCGTACCTGTGGCAGCAGGAACTTGCGCCTAACGGCGGCAAGGTAAACCTGAAAAACACAGGCAACAACCGGCTTTATGTGAGGCTGATACAACAAGGGCAACCATCATCAGGTCAGGACGTAAAAACTTATGTTAACCCTGATGTATTGCAGATGAAAGTGGCGTACTTCTCTTTAGCAGGCAAATTGATCGATCCATCAGCGCTGAAACAAGGAACAGACTTTGTTGCACAGGTAACCATCAAAAATCCTGGTAAACGTGGCCGTTATGATAACCTGGCGCTAACGCAGATCTTTCCATCAGGATGGGAAATCCTAAACAGCCGTATGTTGAACAATGATGAGGCATTTAAATCATCATTATCAGATTATCGTGATATACGTGATGACAGAGTGAACACCTACTTCAGCCTTACCGAAGGCAAAGAAGTGGTTTATTACGTAATGCTGAATGCGGCCTACGCCGGTAAATATTATCTGCCGGCCGCCTATACCGAAGCGATGTATGACCATAACATTAACGCACTGGTGCAAGGGCAATGGGTTGAGGTGGTGAAATAGAGATTAGAGGTTAGTTGATCAGAGATTAGTTGACCAACCTTAGAAACTATGTCATTGCGAGGAGCGTTAGCGACGCGGCAATCTCATAGCGTTCTATCCTTGCGACGAGATTGCCACGCTATCGCTCGCAATGACATATTTATTCTAAGTTCGGCTCTAACCCAGCCTTTAGGATCCCGCAATAAATTCAACATAATGGAAAATATAAAAGGAAAGCCCCCGATAAATCGGGGGCTTTCCTTTTATATTTTTGGTGTCCTCACCAAAAAATTACTTAGCAGGAGTAATTACAATATTTCTGTAATCTATCGGGCCGTGGTCGCCTTGTAGCATTAGCGGGCCTGGCTCACCTTCGTTGCTGTCAAGGGCTCCACCGGTGATACCCGGGATAACCTGGCGACTGATTACTTCTTGTCCGTTAGCTACAATGGTAACTACGCGGCCAACCAGGGTAATATCGTAAGATTGCCATTCGCCGGCGTTTTTAGCCATCATTTTGTTGGGCTGCATAAAACCGTAGATAGAGCTGAACTGATTTGCCAGTGGCTCAGGTTCGCCGGTTTTGGTATCTATAACCTGGGTTTCGTAACGACCGCGTAGATAAACACCGCTGTTGCTACCTTTCTCGTAACGGAACTCGATGTGCAATTTAAAGTCTTTATATTTTTGGTCGGTTAGCAAGTTAGCTCCTGATTTTTTGCTGCGCAGGATGCCGTTCTCAACTACCCATTGGTTAGGGCGGCCATCGGTATGCCATCCTTTAGTGTTTTTACCGTTAAGCAATTTGACTGGCTTACCCCAAACCGGTGCCTTAGTTGGTACCAATGATGGTGCGCGTACGCCGGTAAAGCTGTAGCTTTTACCATCGGTGTAAACCATGGTACCTTTTATAGTATTGCCACCGGCTTCAAACTCAAAATCCATATTGCGGTCGCCTGGCTCCCATTGCAACGGGAGAGAGAAACTGTATTTTCCGTTAGCCGATTTTATTTCAGAGATGGGGCGGGCGCTACCAAAAGCGTAAGTAAAACGGCCAATCAAAACGCCATGAGAACCTGATTTCTGCACTTCTAACCATGATGGTTGGCTTTTACCATCTTTTTCCATGGTGATATCCCATCTACCGATAACATCAGGGTCTTTTTTCATTTCCTGTGCTGATGCACCAAAATGCAGTGAAAAAGCAGCAAGCGTGACCATAGCCGCATTACGAAAGATCTTGTTTACGAGTGATTGTTTGTTCATAATTGGTTGTTAAGGACTTAAAGCTACAAATTATTTCTAATAACTATCGTAGTTACCCCAAGCGTCATTGCGAGGTACGAAGCAATCTCTTTAAGCAGATAACGTATGCAAGGTGTATAATTGCCCTAAAGAGATTGCTTCGTACCTCGCAAGGACGAGTTGATGAAAACCCCATTAAATGCCTCACTAAGTTCAGCATGACAAATAAGTCTACCTAAGCCTCGTACAACTCCAATGGCAAACCATCCGGATCCGTAAAAAATGTAAAGCGTTTGCCGGTGGTCTCATCAACCCTGATGGGTTCTGTGACCACATCATATTCTGAGAGATGAAAAATGGCTTCCTCGAGATTGCTCACCTCAAATGCGAGGTGGCGCAGGCCGAGTGCCTCCGGGCGGGATGGCCTGGGTGGCGGGCCGGGAAAAGAAAAAAGCTCGATCTGGTATAGTCCGTTGACTTCCAGATCAAGCTTGTATGATTTGCGTTCTTCGCGATAGATCTCGCGAAGAACTGTAAAACCCAAAATTTCGGTGTAAAACCTTTTAGATTGCTCGTAATCTGAACAGATGATAGCAATGTGGTGTATCCTGTTCAGCTTAAGCATATTATTCGTCGCCTAAAATTACGTGTAGTACGTTATCATGTACCATTTTAATATCGGTAATGTTGCCGAACAGTTCGCCATCAACAGTAGTGTTACCCATCCCGTCAACAGTACCTAACAGACTAAACTCTGTTTCGCTGGTTGCCATCATCTCCACAAAACGCTCCTGATCATCAGGCGCAACAGTTACCACTACCCTGCCTTGTGCTTCACCAAAAAGGAAGGCATCTTTACGGATGTTGCTATCACTCTCTATATCAAAACCTAAGCCGTTTGGCATAGCTGCTTCTGTTAGTGCAATGTACAAACCACCATCGGCCACGTCATGCGCAGATTGAATAACTTTGTGCTTGATCAATTGCTTAACTACCTGGTGCATGGCATACTCTTTATCCAGATCAAAATAAGGAGCCGGGGCTTTTAATATTTTGTGGTATGAGGCCAAATACTGTGATGAAGCAATATCATTTTGCGATTCCCCAACCAGGTAAATCAGATCACCAGGTTGTTTAAAGTCCAAAGTCATCAGGTTATCAACCTCATCCATTACACCCAGCATACCGATGGTTGGCGTAGGGAACACAGGGCCTTCATCTGATGATTGGTTGTAGAAACTTACGTTACCACCGGTAACAGGAGTTTCAAATTTAGTACAAGCCTCGCCCATACCTTTAATCGCGCCAACAAACTGCCAGTATACCTCAGGAATATAAGGGTTACCAAAGTTTAAGCAGTTGGTGATAGCCACAGGTTCGCCGCCGGCGCAGGTAATGTTACGTGCAGCTTCGGCAACGGCAATGGCAGTACCTTTTTGAGGATCGGCATATACATAGCGCGAGTTACAGTCGCAGGTTAATACGATAGCTTTATCAGTACCTTTCACGGCAACAACTGCTGCATCGCTTGGGCGGTTGGTGGTCATGGTTGATGTACCTATCATTGAATCGTACTGGTCAGTTACCCAACGTTTTGATGCCAGGTTAGCATGACCTATCAAATGTTCTGCTACCTCTACCAGGTTAGCTGGCTCGGCAACATCTTCAATTTTAAATTTCTGATTTTCGGCATAGTACGCAGGTTCCTTGTAATCGCGTTTGTAAACTGGTGCACCGCCACCCAGTACAAGGTCATCGGCAGGAACATCGGCAACTTTTTCGCCGTTCATGAAATACTCCAGGCGCTGTGTACTGGTTACTTCACCAATGATAGCACAATTCAGATCCCATTTATCAAAAACAGTTTCAACAAGGGCTTCTTTGCCCTTCTCAACTACGATCAACATGCGCTCCTGAGATTCAGACAGCAGAATCTCATATGGTTTCATGTTCTCCTGGCGCATAGGCACACGATCAAGGTGAATGATCATACCGTGCTCGCCTTTGGCGCTCATTTCAGAGTTTGAACAGATAATACCTGCCGCTCCCATATCCTGCATACCGATAACGGCACCTGTCTTAATTACCTCAAGCGTAGCCTCAAGCAATAATTTCTCCTGGAAAGGGTCGCCTACCTGTACCGCAGGTAAGTCGTTCACCGAATCTTCTGTTATATCTTTTGATGCGAAAGCCGCACCGTGGATACCATCTTTACCGGTAGCCGAACCCACAATGTAAACCGGGTTACCCACACCGTATGATGTTGCTGAAACTGTTTCGCCCGCCTTTACAATACCAGCAGAGAAGGCATTAACCAAGGGATTAATATTGTAGCACTCATCAAAGAAAAGCTCGCCACCCACAGTTGGAATACCAAAGGCGTTACCATAGTGGCTGATGCCTTTTACCACACCTTTAACCAACCATTTGGTTTTATCGAGACTTAGATCACCAAAACGCAGCGAGTTCATCTGCGCAATTGGGCGTGCACCCATGGTAAAAATATCGCGGTTAATACCACCTACGCCGGTAGCAGCACCCTGGTACGGCTCTAACGCCGAAGGGTGGTTATGCGATTCGATCTTGAATGCGCAGCCTACGCCATCACCAAGATCAACCAAACCTGCGTTCTCTTCGCCTGCTTTGGCAAGCATACGCGGGCCATCTTTAGGAAGCGTTTTAAGCCATGTGATAGAGTTTTTGTAAGAGCAATGCTCGCTCCACATTACCGCGAAAATAGAAAGCTCGGTAAAGTTAGGTACGCGGCCTAATATTTCTTGTATGCGGTCAAATTCTTCAGGTAAAAGTCCCAGATCGCGGGCGGTTTCAACGGTGGTTAATTCCTGGTTCTCCAATGTAGTTTCTTTTATGTTGAAAGGATGCGCGAAATTAAGAAAAAAGTCCGTAAGACCGAAGTCCGAAAGTCTAAAGATGATGTTTCTACCCTTCAGACTTCCAAACTTCGGACTTCGGACTTAAAACTATTCGGTAAGCACAAAATTGATAGGGATACTATAACGTACACGCACGGTTGTACCGTTTTGCCGGCCAGGCCTCCAGTTTTTGGCAAGCTTTAATACGCGTATCGCCTCTTCGTCCATACCATAACCTGCTTTGCCTACTACAGTAATATCGGTAAGATGACCATCGCGTTCTACCACAAAGCTTACAAACACGCGCCCACTTTTGCCCTCTTCCTGTGCCTGGTACGGATAACGTAAATTTTTATTCAAAAATTTTGACCAGCCGGCAACACCGCCATCAGGCTCAGGCATCATTTCTACAGATTTGTATTCCATATTTACGTCAACAACAGGTTCAGTACCTGTGCCACCCGGGTTATCCATCAAGCCGGCATCAATTGCCTGAACCTGCCCGCCATCACCTTTTGAAGTTAATGTACCAACTGCGGCACCGTCCAATTCCTTAATGGTCGGCATATCAGTATCTACTTCTTTCGGAGTTATATGCGGTACTGTGTATTTTATGGTTGGTGCGGCTGGCAATGCTTTTGTAGCTGGTGCTGGTTCAGCCTTTGCATGCTCAATTATTTTGTCCTTTTCTTTTGGAGGCGGTGGAAGATCAGGAAGGTTTACAACTGTAGTATGATTTTTGGGTTCAATATGCCTACTCTTAGCATAAGTATATGCGCCGGAAGCAATAATGATGGTACTAAACGCTATAGCCATTGCTTTTGCTATAGTTGTACCGTAGGTTTTCCTTAGTTCGTAAGCACCATAGGCCTTGTTACGATTTGCAAATACAAGCTCGAGCCACTCGGGGGTTGTACAGATTTAATTTTTCGTTTAGCATAGCGTTTGAAATTTTATTTTACTAATTAACGCTTTTGCCAAATAAAATGTTGAATTTATTTGAACTTTTACAAAATATTCATTTGCAAAATGTCTTATTTAAGGTTTTTATATTGAAATATGGATAATAATACAAATATTATTTTGTTGAAATAAGATTTACCAATTACCTGTGTTGACTTTTTTAACTTCAGGTTGTTTAACCGGCGTTACAGTTTTGTCCACTGCGTGCTTAAGGCGCGCTTCAATTGCCAGGCTTTGCGCAGCTATCTGATCAAGTGTAGCATCTTTCTCTTTTTGGGTATACTTATTGGTAAACTTCTCTATCGGCACTTCCACACCAGGCACGGCAGTCATATTTCCATAGCGGTCGCGCTTGTAGGGTATAAATATAAAGTTGCTTAGCTTATAACGGTACTTGCCGTCCACCGCCTGAAAGTTGAGCGTGTACTTAACCTCGCCGGTCTCTTTGCGCACCAAAGACATACCGCCGTAAGTAATAAACTTACTGCTGATATTAAAAGCTTTATCAGCCTTACCTTTCGCTGGTTTATTCTCTTTGCTTAACCCTTTAACAAAATTGTAGGCTCGTTCATAAACGGTGTCGGCAGGCAGATCTGCCTTTTCTACTAGCTTGTAATATACATAGCTATTATTCTCATCAACCTGCAAGGAATCTTTTTGGGCGAAAACGCTTTGAACAGCCAGGAACAGGATCAGGAAACCGAATGCTTTTTTTTTCATATGATAAAGATAAGCCATCCACGGATATCCGGGATGGCTTAAAAAATTAAATCGTTATTCTTAAATTTTTAGAAGGCGTAAACCGCAGCTAACACAAATTGTGAAGCTGTTTTAGTTAAACCGCCACTGCTGGTTGTAAAACCATCTGTATCATTCTTGCTGTTATCCAATCTAAACTCCGGCATTAAAGTTAGCGGGCCTGCTTTAATATTCGCTGTTAAAGTAGCGGCAAATACTGAACTTCCCGAAGGCGGGCCTGCAGTTGTGTATGAGCCATCTTTGGTTTTGAAATATTCGCCGCGGATGCCTAAGGTTACATCTTTAGACACACCTACTTGCGGATACAAAGCAACACCTGTGAAACCACCGGTTCCAACAACAGCAGCAGGTTTAAAATCAGCAGCGTTTAAGCCCAATTTAAACATTTCAGTTATCTGATATGAGGTAGTCAAGTCAAACTCAGTACCTGATAATTTGCCGCTTAATACGTTTAAATACGCAGTCCAACCAGTCACTGGCGACACCATCAGTTGCGCACCAAAAGTGTTAACCTTATTTACGGATGTATAAAGGTTCCATGAATCGTTAAAGATACCTGCCATTAAGCTTACTTTGCTGCTGAAAGCATAGGTTGCTTTAAAGCCGGGATTTTGGAATGGCCCGTTAGTGAACAGATAAGAAGTTGAATAGTTAAAGTTACCTACAGGGCTAATTACTTCGTACCCCATAAAAGTTGCCATATAACCACCTGTTAAATTAAACTTATCGGTTACATCGTATGACACATACAGGTTTTGAATATGAAAGCTGTTATCTGCGTTAGATGAACTTCCATCGCCAGCTGGCAATGACTGGTATTGCCCCCGCGGACCAAATGATAATTCACCCACAAACGATGCTTTGCCAACTTTCTTTTTCAACGCCAGATCTATCATACCTATTGATACAGAACTCTGATCTGATGCAAAGCTGGTAGGAATGTTACTGTGTTTTGAGAAGTCGTACTTATAATAAGTATCTACTGAACCCGATATTACTAAAGGAGGATCGGTTTTGGTGCTATCCTGCGCTTTGGCAGCAAACACCGAAAGAACTGCAAATGATAAAAGTAAAAGTCTTTTTTTCATGATAAGAGATTAATTTTTGAATGTTTAGTTAGTTGTTTAGTTTATTTATTCGGTTGTCAGTAAAAACATCGTCAAATAGCAAACAAAAACAGGCCTCATCACTCCATCACAAATCAGCAAAATCTGTAATATTTTAAAATAGATACCAATAATTTACCTTATTGATATAAATTATTAAATAAAACAGCCATTTCATTTACATTTTC
>JAESTD010000266.1 GCA_016763755.1 Mucilaginibacter sp. | reverse complement strand
TCGGTAACTACCTCTTATAACTTTGCCGGGCCCGGCTCTTTTTTCCAAAGAGCAGGTATTAAACAATTCGAGGTTAAACTGCAAGCCACCAACATTTATACGGTTGCGCTCAATAAATACAATTACAGCCTGGCTACAGGGAGTGTAGCCAAGACTTATCTCACGCCAACCTATACCATAGCTTTATTCACCACTTTTTAAGCCATGAAAGGACACATAAAGATGAAAAAAATAATTAAATATCGTTATGCAGCGGCCCTGGTGGTGATGCTGCTTACGCTGGCATCATGCAATAAATACCTGGATATAAACCCCAGGGGTACGCAGGTATTAACTACCACAAAAGATTACGACCAATGGCTTAACAGTACGGAAGTAGAGACCTGCGAACCGAGTGATCTGAACGATTTTGGTGATAACAGGGATTATCTTTTAGGCAATTTTACTTTGCCACCACTTCCGGGTGCTCCGCGGGCTTATTTATGGTATGATCAGTTCGATCCGAACATTAGTAGCACACCGCTTATCTGGAACCAGCATTATGCTACCATTTACTATTTCAATACGGTGATACAGCATGTGGATAAAGCCATTGGCGATACACAAAAGAAAGCTTCACTGAAGGCGGAGGCCCTGATTGGCCGGGCGTTGGAATACCTATACCTGGTGAATGAATACGGAAAGCAGTACAACCCGCAAACCGCAGCTACAGACCTGGCCGTTCCTTTTGTAGAATCAAATGACTTAACCACACCTGTACCGCAACGCAGTACCGTGCAGCAGATCTATGACCATATCCTGGCTGATATTAATGCGGCCATACCTAATCTGCCTGCTGATAACAGCACCAATCGCTTTCGGGGCGATGTGGCTGCTGCGTACAGTTTGCTGGCACGCACTTACCTGCTGATGGGTAATTACACGCTGGCGGGAACCAATGCCCAGGCTGCTATCACTAACGCTACTACCAATGCCATGATCGATCTGAACCAGGGTATTACTGCCGTTAATTTCCCTTTTGTCCTCACCAGAAAGGATGCTATTTATGCAAGGACATATACCGGCAGTAACGTTATAAATCCACAGCAATCTTTTCTTCAATCAATGGATCCCAATGATATTCGGTTAACTATGTGGTATTTTAATTATACCGGGAAGCCGGTTACCGCTGCCAGGTTATCTTATCTGAGGGATAACGGTAATGTGATCAACAACTGGGGAACCAGCGTGCAGGAGATGCGCCTGATTCTGGCTGAGGTAGCTGCGCGAAACAATAAGTTGGATGAAGCGGCCTTTCAATTGGACATTGTGCGTAGATGTCGGATAAAATCCGCTAATTATACAATATACACAACCAATGATCAGGCGGCGATGTTCCAGGCGGTGATCAAAGAGCGTTCATTTGAAATGCCATTTAACGGCACGCGCTGGTTCGATATGCGGAGACTAAATGCCGAAGGCAAAATGCCTACAGTTTACCGCATCGACCCAACGCAGCTAACAACTAACGCAATAGCTACGCTGGCGCCTAACAGTCCGCGTTACACGCTGCAAATACCCATACAGATCATGTACTATCATCCGGACTGGAAACAGAATCCATAACCCCCTATTATAACCAGCCCTCCCCGAAAGGGGAGGGTTTTCATGCCATGTTACTGCAGGCTCAGCATGTCAACCTTCAGAGTGAAGGTCAAGGCCTTCCTTGCCGGGGATTGCCACGTCGCTATCGCTTCCGGCAATAACCAAATAACAAGAATTTATATACATCTGAAATTATGAAAAAGTATCTCATTTTAATTTTATTAACCGCGGTCTTGTCACCACTTTATGTGCAGGCCCAAAATGCATTTAGCATAAATGGCAACATCAGCCAGAAACGTCACCCGGAGAAAGCGTATCTTTTATACACGCTATATCAACAAAAAAATCAGATCGTCGATTCGGCGGTGATAAAGAACGGGAAATTCACATTTAAGGGTACAGTAACTGATCCTGCTTTGGCGGTTATAAAGATCAGGTACCGTGGAGATACCGGAAGCGCAACCACCGAACCTGAAAACAATTTTGTCACAGTGATAATGATGGGTGAATTAAAGCTTACATGCAGCACCTGCCTTAATGACAAGGTGCCGTTTATGTTGGGAGGTGGCCCCGTCACAGTTACTGCAACCGACTCTGTAAAATATGCAACCTTTAGCGATTCAAAAGTTACCAAGGATTATCAGGAATTTATCTCGCTGATCACTCCGTTGCAATTGGATTGGATATACCTTCACAAACCAATGTTTAAAGCAAACCAGGTGCCGGGAGCAAATAAAACGCCTGCATATAAGGTTCTTGTCGATTCTTGCAATAACGCGGAAAAAAAGATGCGCATGGCCGAAGACAAATTTGCGCAAAGCCACTTTGATTCTTATGCCGGCTTGTGGGTCTTTAACGATATGTTGGGCAATCCGTTAAACTATAAGGTTGAGGAGCCGGGAAAATACTTTAAAAAATTCTCATCTAAAATACGTGCAACCAGGCTTGGGCAGGATATGGAAAGGAACTTGCGTACTGCAGAACTTACTGAAGTGGGCAAAAAATTTGAAGATTTCACCCAGCCGGATACCAGTGGCAAGCCGTTCAGCCTTTCCTCGTTAAAAGGTAAATACGTGCTGATTGATTTCTGGGCCAGTTGGTGCGTACCCTGCCGTAAGGAGCTCCCGAACCTGGTTAAAGCTTATCAAACGCTTAAAGTCAAAAACCTGGAAATTGTTGGCGTATCACTGGATAAAGACGGTAAAGCCTGGCGCGAGGCGGTGAAAAAGGATGGCTTAACCTGGATACAGGTAAGCGACCTAAAAGGTTTTAAAAATGAACTGTCGTTTAAGCTGGGCATCAACGCCATCCCTGCAAATGTACTGATCGATCCAAACGGAGTTATAATTGGTACTGGTATACGCGGCGAGGACACAGAAAAGCAATTGTCCAAACTGATGAAATTGCAATAAGAGCGTGCAATCATCTTATCGTACCTCACAATAACCGTATCAAATAATAGAAGAAAACGATCGATGAAAAGGATAATTTTAGTGGCAGCCTGTTTGCTGCCGGTGCTTGCTTTCGGGCAAAAAAGGTTTACAATAAACGGCAAGATAGGCGCCCAAGCCGGTGCTGAAATAGCCTATATATATAATAAAGGGAAATTGATTACAACAGATTCTGCCGTTGTAAAAAACGGTAAGTTCAGTTTTAGCGGCAGTATTGACGAGCCGCAAGAGGTGAGGTTGTATATCAGGCACAAGGAAGATGCCGGTAAAAAATTGTTCGCGCTGCGCGATCAGTTAAATTTTTTTATAGACCCGGGAAACATCACTATCAGTTCGCCTGATTTGTTAAAGCACGCTACTATCTCAGGCTCGCCAACCACTCAGGAGAATATAACCTTAGCAGCAATAGCTGCCCCGTTGCAACGTGCAAAGGATAGTCTTGCTAATCTGGCATTGGGATATCAAATGAAACAAGTTAATTATTTCTCAGAACATTATGACATGCTACTGGGCGATTCTCCCTTGCGGGCCAGAATGGACGCTAATAAAGCGGCTATGAAATTAACGCAAGAATTTAATGAAAAAACCCGTACTAAAACCGACAGTGCCGCCTATAATACAAAGTTAACAGCTTATAATAACATCATCGGTTCGTCAATTGATTTGATGAGTAAAACAGGGGAAGCAGTTGACACGCTGAGAGCGGAGGGAAACCCTGAATTTAACGATCCTGCGTTAAAATCTAAATTGGACAGCATAAAGGTATACCAGGCAAAAATGGATGAAACGGGGCGCAAATTTATCGAAACTCATCCGAACTCCTGGATGGCGTTAATTTTGCTGAGTGTGAATACCAGGCATGGTATGTTAAAGAATAACCTTGACGTTAAAAAAACACTGGCGGCATTTGACAGGTTCTCGCCGGAAATTAAAGCTACACCTTCGTTTAAAGAAGAATTAGGGCTGGTTGAAAATTATGCTGCACTTGCAACCAAAAAGCACAAGGCCCCGGATTTTACACATGTTGATATCGATGGCAAAACCCTGTCCTTATCAAGTTTCAAGGGCAAATACCTGCTGCTGGATTTCTGGGCCAGTTGGTGCGTGCCTTGCCGGGGCGAAAATCCTAATGTGGTAAAGGCTTTTAACAAATATAAAGATAAGGGGCTGGAAATCCTTAGCGTATCGCTGGATAAGGATCCGGCTAAATGGCGTGCCGCAGTAAAACAAGATGGTATGCCATGGAACCATATGGACGATAAGGGAACTAAAGATGGCATAGCCAACCTGTATAAGGTTATTGAAATACCTACGAACTTCCTGATAGACCCGGATGGCAATATTATCGCTTTTAACCTGCGGGGCGCTGCCCTCGAAGAGGAGCTGGCTAAAGTGATAAAGTAGAATAATTATCAAGTGCCGAAAGAGAACGATCAAGTGATAATTTCTATTTGAGCAAGTTTCAACTTCGCTAAACAGAATAGGCTACTTATAGAAAATGGCTGCCTAACAAAACAAATTTAGATGCATAATTCAAAATTAACCTTTATTTGCTGTGTGATATTGTTGTCGGCTACCGTGAATCTTTCGGCGCAAACATCGCCTCCGCAGGCAGACTCTATCTAATACAACAACCTGGATATTTTTGGTCCCGTTACCTGGCCTGTCACCGGCAACGGCAGCCGTTCGGCCGCTGGCAAACCGGGCGAACACTATTGGCAAAACCGCCCCGACTATGTTATACATGCCAAGCTCAACGAGGGTAAACAAGATACTACGGTTAGCGGCAATGTAGTCATTACATACACAAACAATAGCCCTGATAAGTTGGAATACCTTTGGTTGCAGCTTGACCAGAACTTGTTTAAACCAAACTCACGTGGTGCGGCAACTGTGCCAATAAGCGGCGACCGCTTTGATGTGAAGGGCGATAAAAGGGGCGGTTATAACATAGCTTCTGTAAGCGTTACTTATAAAGGCAAAACATATAACGTTAAGCCGGTTATCACCGATACGCGCATGCAGGTGAAACTAAAAACGCCAATGGGCGGCCACGGCGACAAAGTAGTGGTAAAAATTAACTACAGCTTCATCATACCCAATTACGGGGCCGACCGTATGGGGCATAAATCCTATAAGCAAGGCGTTATTTATCAAATTGCGCAATGGTATCCCCGAATGTGTGTTTACGACGATGTGGAGGGCTGGAATACCCTGCCCTATGTGGGTTTAGGCGAGTTTTACTGCGAATACGGTAATTTCGATTACTACATTACCGTACCGTCTAATATGATAGTTGCCGGTGCCGGCAACCTGGTAAACGCAAGCCAGGTTTTAAGTGCAACGCAACAAAAGCGGTTAGCGCAGGCATCTAAAAGCGATAAAACCGTAATGATCATTAAACCCGAAGAGGTTGGCCAGCCAGCTACGCGGCCGTTTAAAGGTAACTTAACCTGGCACTTTTACATGACCAACAGCCGTGATGTTTCATGGGCCGCCTCAACAGCTTTTATCTGGGACGCAGCCAAAACCAACTTGCCGTCAGGCAAAAAATGTATTTCGCAAAGCGTTTATCCTATTGAGAGCGCGGGGGATAAGGCCTATTACCGTTCTACAGAATACCTGAAAAATAGTATCGAAATATACTCGAACGCCTATTTTGAATATCCATGGTCGTCAGCAGTGAACGTTGCAGGTGTAGCGCAGGGCATGGAGTACCCGGGTATAATTTTTTGCAAAAGCAATTTTAAGTTTGCCGGTTTGTGGGGCGATATTACGCATGAGATCGGGCATAACTGGTTCCCCATGATCGTAGGCTCTAACGAGCGAAAATATATGTGGATGGACGAAGGTTTTAACACCTTTATCAATGAATATGCAAACAGGATGTTTAACAATGGCGAATATTTTAGGCGTAAAGAGCGCCATGGTGATGCAGTTTACCATTTAACCGAGCCGTTAATGGTGCCGCCCGAAACAATGGGACTTGACGATTATAACCAGTATTACACTAAAACCGCCACCGGTTTACATATGCTGCGCAATGTAGTTTTAGATCCGGAGCGTTTTGACTATGCTTTTAAAGAATACATAAAACACTGGGCTTTTAAACACCCATTGCCCTACGACTTTTTCCGCGCTATGAATGATGCAGCCGGCGAAGACCTTAATTGGTTCTTTAAGCCCTGGTTCTTTACCACCTGGAATTTGGATCAGGCTATACAAAGCGTTCAATACGTCACAGATAATGCGGCCAGCGGTGCGATCATTACGCTGGTAAATAAAGAGAAACTGGCTATGCCGGTTATTGCCCGCATCACTCAAACCAATGGTAAAATAGAAACCATTACCCTGCCGGTTGATATTTGGCGCCGTGGCGCAGTCTGGACTTTCAACTATCCTTCAACTTCAGAAATTGAGTCGATAGAGTTAGATCCTGACCACGAGCTTTCAGATAGTGACCGAAAAAATAATATCTGGAAGTAATAAATCACCTAAATTAACTAAACGATATGCCGACCAATTGAGCCTTTTTCGAAAAGGTATCGTTTACCTGGACGCGACTTACCAAACGCAAAGAACCTGTCCCGGAATAGAAACCGCTAAAGTGATAAGAATGATTACGCTCAGATGAAGCTGAATTTGCATGACCAGAAACAACAAAGTGAGCTGATATGAACACCTAAATATCATGTAATGAAAATATATAAAGTGCATCAAAACGCCACCCTTTTTTGTGGGGATTAGCGAAAACCGGAATTTTTAGTTCGGGCCCATGTTTGCGAATGGGCGAAAGTTGGATGTGTAAAACCCTAAATAGATTGTAGTATTCCATGCCGCACATTTGTTACGCAACCAAGGTGCTTCTACACTAAGTGCAAATTTAACATTTACTTTACTTTCCCGGGCTAACTTTGCGACATGCACACAGTTAATCACATTTACAGCGACGAAGAATTATTGGTAAAGCTGCAAAATGAGGACACGAATGCATTTGACAACATTTACAATAAGTATTGGAAAATACTTTACCAAACCGCCCATAACAGGGTCGACGATGAAGAGATAGCCAAGGACATTGTGCAGAATGTTTTTATAGACATCTGGGTTAAGCGTGAATCTATACAGATCAATACTACGCTTAATCAGTACCTGCACGGTGCAGTAAAGATGAAAGTGCTTAATCATTTCCGCTCGGAGAACATTAAGCAGCAAGTACTTGACGGGGCGTTGGAACGCATATCTCGCTTGTTATATTCCAATCCTAATTTGTCGGATTACTTCGATCTTGAACGTATTATCAGCGAGGAAGTAGAAGAAATGCCCGATAACATGAAGAACAGCTTCCTGTTACGGAGCGATAGTTACTCGATAAAAGAAATAGCAGGCAACCTTAACCTGGCAGAGCAGACGGTATCTAACAATATCTCCGAAGCATTTAAACGCTTGAAAAAACGCATAAGGGTGGAGTATCCGGAACGCTACACCACCTGTTTTGCGGTAATCGCTATTCTGTTAACAAAAAATTAACCGAATCTTCATCAAAAATCAAAGTAGTTAAGCGGTGCTGGTGCAACTTAAAGTAAAAAGCACAACTACCGAATGACGGCGGCCGAATTTAAAGATCTTATTGACCGATACATTGCTGGAAACGTTTCTGATAATGAAAAACGCCTGGTTGACGACTGGTATGCGTCCTATACAAAACAATCAGGCGAGAACACACCTGCTAATGATGAGCAGCTGAAAGCAGACATGCACACCGGTATCAAAGAAAAATTGAACAAGCCCGGTGCCAAAGTCCGCAGGATAAGGGTAATGCGTTATGCTGCTGCAGTTGCACTGGTATTGGTTTCGGCTTCGCTCCTGCTTCGTAAAAAGAACAGCACTCAGGCTGTATCTGTTGAAAATACCGAAAGCTTTACATCTATAAGAACCAAGCAGGGTGAGGTAAAAAAAATTGACCTGCCCGATGGATCACAAATTTGGCTGAACGCGAAAAGTGTTCTGCGCATATGCGATAATTTTCAGAACAAACAGCAACGCTATGTTTTTCTTGACGAAGGTGAAGCTTTTTTTGAGGTCACTAAAAATCCGCAAAGGCCTTTTTTTGTAAAAACGCCGCACATTACTACAAAAGTGTTAGGTACTTCTTTTAACGTACGCTCATATCAGGCTTTAGGCAACAGTAGCGTTACAGTTCGTACGGGTAGGGTACAGGTAAATAATCTCCAAAAGCAACTGGCCATACTAACACCTAACATGCAGGTAAATTACAACCCTGCCAACGAAAAGGCCAACGTAATTAAGACTGATGGCTCAATTGCAAATACTTGGACGAAAGGAAAGGTTATGTTGAACAAAGCAACCTTTAAGGAACTGGCCTTTGCTTTAAATAACATTTACGGGGTAAAATTGAGTAGCCGCAATAGGGCAACAACAAGCTATCTGTACAATATCAATATTAACACATCGCACACGCTTGATGAAACACTGCGCATTATTTGCTCGGTGCATCAAAACCATTACAGGAGGAATGCAGATGAAGTAGTCATCTATTAAATAAAAAAGCCGGACTGAAGCAGACCGGCCTGTGTTTGCATTGCTGACAGATTGAGCCCTAACAGCTTTGCTTTTAGTTACTTATTAATGTTCACTAAAGAAATCAAATGTATGAAAAAAAATTTACGTCGCTTAAGTAAGGCTATGCGTATAACGTTTCTTATCTACACAGCATTGATAGCCTTTTCAGGTGTGCTGAGTGCCTCGCCAACGGCAGGCCAAATATTTGAAAAACGCGTTAGTGTTTCTCTCACAGGTGAAACGCTCGCTACTTCATTAAAAAAAATTGAGCAGGCCGGCAAAGTAGATTTTGCCTATGATCCGCAAATGGTAAACCTGAACAGTGTGATCAACAAAAACTATAATTTCAATAACGAACGCTTAGCAAATGTTCTGAAAAAGTTATTGGCCAAAACCTCAATTGGTTTTAAAGAGGAGGTGCAGGGCACGGTTACCCTTTTTAAATTACAAGAAAAACCGATGGAGGCGCCGGGCAAGATAACCGGTAAAGTTGTTGATGAAAAAGGTGAACCTTTAACAGGTGCAACCGTGATGCTTGTTGAAGCAAAAAAAGGTTCCCAAGTTGGCCTTGATGGCACTTTTACCTTAGAAGCTGAACCGGGTGTTTACACGGTTATGGTAAGCTTTGTTTCTTATGAGCCAAAGCGCATACCGGGCGTACGCATCAAAACCGGCGAGAGCACAAGCCTTAATACGATTGCAATGGCCGCGCAAACCGGTACTTTAAACGAAGTACTGGTTGTTGGTTATGGCACACAGAAAAAAGAAAGCTTAACAGGTTCTGTTGACCAGATAAGTTCAAAAGTATTGGAGAACCGCTCTTTACCAAACCTTGCACAGGGTTTGCAAGGCGCTGTACCTAACTTAAACATCGTTCCGTTGGATGGCAAACCTATCCAATCGCCTACTTTTAATATCAGGGGTATCACCTCAATTGGCCAGGGTGGCAGCGCACTTGTTTTAATTGATGGTGTT
This sequence comes from Mucilaginibacter sp., assembly GCA_016763755.1. Classification (GTDB taxonomy): domain Bacteria; phylum Bacteroidota; class Bacteroidia; order Sphingobacteriales; family Sphingobacteriaceae; genus Mucilaginibacter. The sequence goes on along the minus strand of JAESTD010000266.1, from coordinate 8,414 downwards.
GAAGGCGACCCAAGCCGCCTAAATCCTGCCGATGTTGCGAGCGTATCGATACTGAAAGACGCATCGTCTGCAGCAATTTACGGAGCGCGCGGCGCTTTCGGTGTAGTGCTTATCACTACTAAAAGCCCTTCAAAAGACCGTACAAGTGTAAGTTATTCTTTTAACGAGTCGATAAAAAGCCCAACCACGGTGCCAAAATTTGTTACTGATGGTTACACCTTTGCCCAGATGTTCAATGATGCCTGGAGCGCCTGGAACGACTACTCCCAAACCCCGCAGAATATTAACAAAACCGTTAAATTTTCTCAGGATTATTTAGCCCAGCTTAAAGCCCACGCTGCTGATCCTTCATTGCCAAAAACGATTGTTAACGCTGCCGGCGAGTATGAATATTACGATAATACCGATTGGTACAAGCTACTTTATAAAGATCACAACAGTGCACGTGAACATAATTTGGCCATATCCGGCAACAGTGGTAAAGCCGACTTCCTGATCACCGGCCGTTATTATTCGCAGGATGGTTTGTTCCGCTATAATAGCGATGATTACAGCATCTATAACTTACGAGCCAAAGGGTCGTTGCAGGTATACCCATGGTTAACGGTCAGCAACAACGCCGACTATTCCAACATGAAATATCATAACCCGCTCAATGTTGGTGAGGGCGGTAGTATATGGCGTAATATTGCAGACGAAGGCCACACCATGGCGCCACTGCTTAACCCGGATGGTACATTGACTTACTCGGCTGCCTACTCTGTAGGCGACCTTTATTACGGCAAAAACGGTATTGATCTGGATAACCGTGTTTTCCGTAACACCACCAGCTTTAACGCGCAATTCTTTAAAAACACTTTTCGTGTTAAGGGCGACTTTACTTTCCAAAACACTGATAATGATCAGGATCGTAAACGAGTGCAAGTGCCTTACAGCCGTAAACCGGGCGTTATCGAGTACGTTGGTACCGCTTATAATGATCTTCAAAAACTCGATCAAACTACTCGTTATATCGCAACTAACGTTTATGGAGAGTATGAACCTAAATTAAAAGGCGGCCACTATTTTAAAGCTTTGGCAGGCTACAACTTTGAGCAATCTACTTTTGAACGTTTGGAAGCTGTACGCAACGGTTTAGTATTTGAAGATGCTACGGATATTAACCTCGCCCTTGGCCAGTCTATTACTACAAGCGGTGGCTGGGACCGTTGGGCTATCCTGGGTGGTTTCTATCGTTTGAACTATGCCTACAAAGACAGGTATCTGGTTGAGGCTAATGGCAGGTATGATGGTTCATCAAAGTTTCCGTCTAACCAGCGTTATGCTTTTTTCCCGTCCGTATCAGGTGGCTGGAGATTATCTGAAGAGCCATTCTTTAACGTCTCAAAAGATCTGATCAGTAATTTAAAGTTCCGTGCATCATACGGTTCATTAGGTAACGGGGCCATCAACTCGTACGTTTTCCAGGAAACCTTTGGTATTGCAAGATCAGGCCGCATTATCAATGGTGTATTGCCACAGCGCACAAGCATGCCTACTGTACTGCCCGATGGCTTAACTTGGGAAACTACACGTACCAAAAACCTTGGTATCGATCTGAGTATGCTCAAAGACCGCCTTAACATCAGTGCTGATGGTTACATACGCGATACCAAGAATATGTACACTGTAGGCCCGACCTTACCGGCTGTTTTTGGCGCCGACCCCCCGAAGGGTAACTACGCAGACCTGCAAACAAAAGGCTGGGAAATTGCTGTGAACTGGCATGATCGTTTTGACGTAAGCGGCAAACCTTTCAACTACGGCATACGACTAACTTTGGCAGATTACCTTGCTAAGGTTACCAAATACAATAACATCGATAAACGCCTAAGCGATTATTACACCGGCCAAACCATTGGTGAGATATGGGGTTACACTACCCTGGGCTACTTCAAATCTGCAGAAGAGATCGCAAGCGCTCCTAAACAGATTCTTACCAAGGCATCAACCACGGGCCAGTTATTACCAGGCGATATCAAATTTGCGGATCTTGACGGTAACGGTGTTATCGACTACGGCGCACAAACCGCTAACAACCCCGGCGATCGCCGCGTTATTGGTAACACTACTCCGCGCTACACTTACAGCATTGGTTTAAACGCCGATTGGAACAACTTCTCTTTTTCGGCATTCCTACAGGGTGTTGGCAAACGCGATTGGTATCCCGGATCAGAGGCCAGCGTATTCTGGGGGCAGTACAACAGACCTTATAACAAGGTTCCCGAATCTATGATCGGTAATATCTGGTCAGAGAGCAATCCTAATGCTTATTTCCCACGCTACCGTGGCTACTCCGCACAGAATGGATCGGGCGAGTTAACCCAGGCGCAAACCAAGTACCTGCAAAATGCAGCCTACCTGCGCCTTAAAAACGTGCAAATTGGTTATAACCTGCCGCTCCAGCTTATTCAAAAAATTAAACTGAGCAGCCTGCGTGTATTTGTATCCGGCGAGAACCTGTTAACCTGGTCTCCGCTTTACAAGATCACTAAAGACATCGATCCTGAGAGCATCAACGGATCTGACAGGGTGCTAACAGACGGGACAAGCGGTAACGGTAACAACTACCCAATCCTGAAAAGTGTAACCCTCGGTGTAACCGCTTCTTTCTAATTAAATGATTACAAACAATTTAATAAGTTAAATATGTTTTCGATAAAATTTAAATATGCCCGGTTATTACTGGTGACTATCTTGGCGGGCATCATTGCAACAAGCTGTAAAAAGCTTGACCAGGAGCCCCAATCGCAGGCTACTAATTCTGCGGTTTTTGGCAGCGTAAATGGCTTGCAACTTTATGCCAACTCTTTTTACGAAATATTGCCCGATGCAGGCGCACTGGTACGCGGCGATGCTATGGCAGATTATGCCGCCCGTACTTCGGTACCCGATTTTTTAAGACCGGGCGCTTTCAGCGCGCAGCAAGGCAGTGGCTGGAGCTGGGGACAGTTGCGTAACATCAACTACTTTTTGGCAAACAATGTAAGAACCACGGTTGCCGAAGATCAGCGCAGGCACTTTAATGGCCTTGCCCGCTTTTTCAGAGCATGGTTCTACTTTGATAAGGTGAAACGTTTTGGTGATGTGCCATGGATAAATACACCTATGAACGTTGACGACCCCAAACTATACGGGGGGCGCGATTCGCGCGCTATGGTAGTTGATTCGATCATGGCCGATCTTGATTATGCCGGCCAAAACATCCTTACTACTACAGATGCATCGCGCACGCAGATCACTAAAAACATCGTGTATGCGTTTAAATCAAGGGTGTGCTTGTTTGAAGGCACCTTCCGTAAATATCATACAGAATATGAGCTGGGTTCAACTGCCAATACATTATTACAACAATCGGTTGATGCAGCTAAAAAAGTTATTGATGCAGGGGTATTTAGCGTGAGCACTACAGGCGGTACCGATAAAGCTTACCGCCAGCTGTTTACCAGCACCACTCCTAATACAAACGAGGTGATGCTGGCAGCAGTTGTTGATCCTGCTTTAGGTGTTTTTAACGATGCAAACTGGTATTGGACAAGTGCAACTTACGGAGACCGTTTGAGTTTGATCCGCACATTTGTGAATACTTATCTAAATGCAGACGGTACCCCTTTTACCAGCAAAGCCGGATACAAAACCATGCCGTTTGTTGATGAAGTTAAAGGCCGCGACCTGCGTTTGCAGCAAACCATCCGTATGGGTAATTACACTCGTTTAAATGGTGCAACACAGCAAATAGCGCCACCGGTATTTTCTTATACTTATACCGGTTACCAGCCGATAAAGCTTACGCAAGACGACGCATCCATGGATGGTGGGTCTCGTAATACCAACTCTATCCCATCGATAAGATATGCAGAAGTGCTTTTAAACTATGCTGAAGCAAAAGCTGAGTTAGGCACACTTACTGACGCTGACTGGAATATTACTGTTGGCGCTTTACGCCGAAGGGCGGGTATCACCGGTAACACTGCAACCAAACCAACTGCTATTGATAGCTATTTGCAAACTACTTATTTCCCGTCAATAACCGACGCGTCCATTCTGGAGATACGCCGGGAGCGCAGTATCGAACTGGTATTTGAAGGCTTCCGTTTTAATGATATCGTTCGCTGGAAACGTGGCCCGCTGATGGACCTGCAATGGAATGGTTTCTACGTGCCGGCCCTTGATACACCGCTTGATCTGAATGGAGATGGTGTACTTGATGTTGCCTTCTATCGTACAATGCCCGCTAATCCGGTTGCCGGTGTAACCTATGTGAGCGTTGCAGATAACTTATCAACGGGTTCTGTCAATCCACAGCGTTTGAACGCCGATAACGAGCTTACCTGGCTTACCAACGTGCAGCGCAAATGGGATGATAAATACTATTTGTACCCTATCCCTGAATCGGATAGGCTCATCAATCCTAAACTTGGCCAAAACCCGGGATGGTAATTAAATTTAATTGAAAAGTATAATGAAAATAAAACACACATGCCTTGTTGCGTTGCTGCTGCTAATCAGCAGTGCAACCTACGCCCAGCATTTAATTGCAGGAACATTTAACCTTAGATATGATAATCCGAAAGACGAGGGCAATTTATGGGTAAACAGAGCACCCGTAGCTTCAGCTCTTATACGCTTCCACGAGTTTGACATCATTGGCACACAGGAGGGGTTAGAGAACCAATTGGAAGATCTGGCAAAAGCCTTGCCCGGATATGAGCGGTATGGCGTTGGCCGCGATGACGGTAAAAACGGCGGCGAACACTCTGCGATCTTTTTTAAAAAAGATCGTTTTCAGATTTTAAAAAAGGGAGACTTTTGGTTGTCAGAAACGCCTGAAAAACCAGGTTTGGGATGGGATGCAACCTGCTGCAACCGTATATGCTCATGGGTTTATTTGTTAGATAAGCAGAGCAAAAAGAAGTTTTATTTTTTTAACGCCCACTTTGATCACCAGGGCAAAATTGCCCGCGAAGAAACCGGTAAGCTTATCCTGAAAAAGATGAACGAGATAGCAGGCAAAGAAAATGCAATTTTCACCGGTGATCTTAACGGCGATCACGAGAGTACCTGGTACCAGCGCTTAGCAACATCAGGGTATTTAACAGACACTTATTCATTAGCTAAAACGCCATACATATTTAATGCATCTTTCGACAGTTTTGGAAAGGCGTTAGATAAAGATGGCATTATCGACCATGTATTTGTTACCGGCAAACCTCAAGTTAAACGCTGGGGAATATTGACAGATACCTATCGCGGAAAGTTCCCTTCAGATCATTTTCCGGTCCTTACTGAATTTTCATTCTGATTTTTTGATGCTTTTAAAAGCCTCCTCAAAAGGGAGGCTTTATTGTTAATTTATATCAGGTGTTTCACCGATAAATGCTTTGCCGAAAGAGGCACAAATTCTTGCTTATGTTTTTTATAAATGGGTAACACATGAGGTAATATTACCGGCGAACGCTTATCTTATTGCTCTATCCACCGCAGAAACTCCTGTGCGCGGTCCCGGCTTACGATGATCTTCTCGGGTACGGGGCAACTGGTCTTAATCACCAAGCGGCGGTTAAAATAGTGCTCTATATTTTCAATGATCTCTCTGTTAATAAGATACTGCCTGTTCGCTTTAAAGAATATTTTAGGATTAAGGGACTGCTCTAACTGTTCTATCGTAAAATCGGCGATATAGTCCTGATTGTCGGTTTGGTGAATAATGGCATTGCCTTTAGCTGCATAAACATATTGGATATCCGCAGTTTTAACCGGGACTATCTTATTTGCGAAACGTACCAGTATGGATTGCTTGTAATTTGGCTCAAGTAAAGCCATTGCCTTATCCAAACGCGAGACTATGGTCTCGCCCGTGAGGTGGGCCTTTACACGCTTGTACTTGTTAAGGCTCTTCTCAACCATGGTACGGTCGATAGGTTTCAGTAAATAATCTATGCCATTATGTTCAAAAGCCTTAATGGCGTATTTATCATAGGCAGTGCAAAATATAACGGGTGCCGGGGTTTGTACCTGCCTGAAAATGTCAAAGCTTAAACCATCTCCCAGTCGTACATCTGCAAATACCAGATCAGGCGTCTGGTTATCATTAAACCAATTTTTTGCTTCAGCAACTGAAGTTAAAATGGCTTCGACAGTAACGTCTGCATCAAAATTTTCAAGTATCGATTTTAATTCTTCTGCCGTAAGCAGTTCATCTTCAATGATAATTATCTTCATTGGCTATAAGGGGTAAACTTACTGTAAATGTATCTGCAGATTTATCGATAGATATATCTTTCTGAAAAAGCAGCTGAAAACGCTCGCGTATATTTTGCAGCCCAATACCTTTGCCTTCTGTTTCGATTGGGTTTGGCCTGTAATTGTTACTTACTATCAGGTCATTATTTTTGGTCACATAAATGTTTACCGAGAGTGGTTGTTGCTGTGAAAAAAAATTATGTTTTATCGCATTCTCTAACAGTAATTGTAATGACAACGGCGGCATTACAGTATTGAGGTAATCTTTGGGGATATCCAAATTGATCTGAATAGCAGTGCCAAAGCGTTTCTCCTGTATATACAGGAATGCCTTTACAAATTCAAGTTCATCTGCCAGGGTCACGATCTGCCGTTCGGTGCTATCAAGCAGGTAACGGTAAATATGGGATAGTTGCATGATAAACTCTTTAAGATCCGCATCCTTAGCCAATCCTTTCAGCGTACTCAGCGAATTAAAAAGGAAGTGCGGGCTAAGCTGCTGTTGTAAGCCCATTACCTGCGTTTGTAACGCTGCTTGTTTCAGTTTTTCAACCTCAAGCCGTGTGCGTAACAGCATGTCGTTAGTGTACAAACTATTAAAAATAACGTAACACACAACACTTATAAACATGCAGGCTATAGCACGGCCAATAAAACCGGCTTCAACAGAAGGGTCAGTAATTGAAAACCTTTTAGGAACGATAAAGTCGAGGATGGCGTCAACAGCCAGCAATGCAATGGTGCCTGCCAATGTGCTGATAAAGAATATATAACGCGGTGGCCAACCTTTGGGCGGATGGATTCTTAGCTCGGCATGTATAAGCCAGCAGGTGGTAATTGATAACGTTGTATTAAGAACCAGCATCACTGCACGGGCAAATCCCGGCAGGTGTGAACTACCCGTGGGCGTAAGCAATACGCTTAAATTCAATATTACAATAAGCAACAGGCAGGCTTTAAGGTGATATCGCTTTTGCATAGTGGGTCAAAGGTAACTAACCAATACAATTATTTGATAAATAAGCTTCTGGCGGTTCGTTAGCCAAATGGAGCGGTTTAACAGCCTAATTGGTTGGTTGGTGGAGAATTGCATGGTAACAATATGCAACTGACATAGTTTTGCGCTGCTAACAAGAAAAAACAGGAGCATTTATACTGATGCCAGTTTTGACAGAAGCTTATGATCAGGAAAAGTTTTTTGACACTATTGTGGATACTGCCAATTTTTTCGCACGCTCAAACAAGCTGGACGTTGAAAAACTGCATTGAATATGGCCTTAAAAATAACCGCAGTCAGGTGGTGTATGATAACGAGAAAAAAGCTGCCGATGCCAAGGCTAAAGAAGCACTATCTGCCTATCTGCCTGCCATTAGTTTAGATGGAGAGGTAGATAATAATATAAAAGCGCAAGCTACTGTGATACCCGCAGGCGTTTTTGGCCCCAATGATATCAAGGTGGCGTTTACCAAAAAATTTAATACCACCGCTACCGCACAGCTTGATCAAACTTTGATCGATATCTCGATGATCACCGGGCTTAAGGCCAACAGGTATAATAAAGAACAGGCAGTACTTAATCAGCAAAAAAATGATGAGGCGATCATTTACAACATCATTAGTGGCTACTATCAAATTTATGTGTACCGGGAGCAGTTAAACTTGCTTCGTGCCAACCTCGAAACTTACCGGAAACAAATGGATGTGGCTGCCCTTAAAGTAAAAAAAGGTATAGCCCTGCAAAAAGATCTCGATAAAGTTAAAGTTGATCACAACAATGCCTTTTCGCAGGTAAGAGTAGCCGAGAGCAACAAGGCCTTGGCAGAAAATCAACTTAAATATGATATGGGTTATCCTATTAATAACCCTTTGCCCATTGACACCGCCGCTGTACAAACTACAATGAATGCGGAGCTTACCAATACCAGCGATACAGCATCATTTAACCCGCTTAACCGGGTAGATTACAAGTTATCTGAAGTGAATACCAAATTGCTGGAGATTGATGAAAAGCGCATCAAAAATGGCATCTATCCCAAACTTACGGCCTTTGCACGTTACGGTGGTGTTGGTTTCAGTGACCGCCTGGGTTCATCATTTGGGCTGAGTGATTATGCAGTGGTTGGTATCCGTT
>JAESTD010000265.1 GCA_016763755.1 Mucilaginibacter sp. | reverse complement strand
TTCCCATTCCGAACAGAGAAGTTAAGCCCGCCAGAGCCGATGGTACTGCAGTAAAATGTGGGAGAGTAGGTCGGTGCCAACTTTTATTAAAAGCCTTCGCTGGAAACAGCTGAAGGCTTTTTTGCGTTTGTAGCTTTTGGGGAGAGAGCCAAAGGTGCGGGGTTCCGGTGCCGGACTTCCTGAAACTCACACCCGCATCTTCACTAACGACCCATCCACACAGCTCACCACCGTTCATGAACACCGTGAACAGGCGTGAACACCCGTGAACGCTGACACAATCCTGTCACCTTATAACCATATATTTAGCATCAACAATAATTTGCCTGTGAGGATATTTTTATTAATATTGAGGCATCTACTCATAAGCATGAAAACTATTGTCTATGTAAGTCGGTCGGCGTATCCTATGCACGAAAATCAGTTATTCGATATCCTGCATAGTTCGCGCATACACAATGAGGCACTTAATATCTCTGGTGTTTTGCTTTACGCAGATTCTACTTTTATACAGCTATTAGAAGGCAGGGATGCCATAATTGACGCGCTTTACAAACGAATACAAGCTGACGAACGGCACAATAATATCATTACGCTCTTAAATGAGAATATTGTAGAGAAAAGCTTCGAGCAATGGTTGATGGGCTTTGCGGTAACTGATGCCACCAAAACTCAAAAGTTAATAGGCTATCTTCAATCCATAAACGAATTAGATCTGGATAACAAGGCTACAGACGCTATATTGGCTATTAAAGCTTTTATTCAAAGCAGCGGACTTGATATTCAGAACTAACTTGAATACGTGCTTGCATATTTGCCTTGTCACCGCTATCTTAACGGCATAAACCATTAAATTCCTGCTTTACTATGAAAATTGCTATGCTCGGCTCCGGCTTTATAGCCAGGTTTTACGCGGATTCACTCATCGGCCATCGCCGGGTTGATAAACTACATGCAGTTTATTCGCGTAATATTGATAAGGCTAAAACTTTCGCTACCGATTACGGCTTACCCGTTTATAGCGATAATATGGAAGAGGTGGTTAGCCATCCCGAAGTTGATGTTGTGGTAATATCCCTGCCAAACGACCTTCACTTAGCCGCAGTTGAGGCTTGCGCTAATGCCGGAAAGCATGTGCTTTGTACCAAACCGCTTGGCCGTACTGCTGCCGAAGCTAAGCAGATGTTAGATATGGTAGAGAAAGCCGGCATGATGGGTGGCTATCTCGAAGATCTGTGCTATACACCAAAGTTCAGTAAATCATTAGCAAGCGTTAAAGGCGGCAGCCTTGGCCGCATACTGTGGGCCAAGAGCCGCGAGGCACATCCCGGCCCCCACAGTAATTGGTTTTGGAATAAAGAGCAAAGCGGCGGTGGTGCCATTGTAGATCTGGGTTGCCATTGTATCGAGATAGCCCGCAACTATATAGGTAAAGATGTTCGGCCGGTTGAGGTGATGTGTTGGGCTGCTACGCAGGTGCATCCTATAGATGCCGAAGATAATGCTATAGGTCTGGTGAAGTATGCTAATGGCGCTATCGGGCAGTTTGAAGTTAGTTGGTGTTTTAGAGGCGGTATGGATCTGCGCGACGAGGTAATGGGAACCGAAGGTACTATCTGGATCAACAATTTCCTGCGTACGGGTTTTGATATGTTCAGCACCGGCAAAGAGGGCGGTTACGTAGCAGAAAAAGCAGAAAGCAATACGGGTTGGTTATTCCCCGTAGGAGATGAGGTTAACGAATTGGGCTATAATCATATGTTTACCGACATGTTTGAGGCTATAGATCAAAAGCGCGAGCCGTTTGAAACGTTCTACGACGGCTATGTGGTAAACGCGATCATCGATGCAGCCTATGCATCGGCCAAAAGCGGTGTTTGGGAGCCTGTAAAAATTGACGACTGGCGCGGTAGCACCGAGGATAATAGCGGCAATAAATTTGCTGAATTTGATGACCAATATTACCTCATAAAAGAAGAGATACTCCCACACGGCGACCGCAAGCTTATCCTGAAGGATAAAAAAACGGGTGAAGTGATAGTGAAAGATTTGTAAGAAGTCTCCACCTAAATAAAATACACGTCATTGCGAGGTACGAAGCAATCTTCGAACTTATACAATGAAAAGTTTAAGATAATCTATGTCATTGCGAGCGATAGCGTGGCAATCTCATAGGACAATCGGATATGCTGAGATTGCCACTTTGCTACGCTCCTCGCAATGACATACTGAAGAAGAATATACCATGAACAGAAGAAATTTCCTTTATAGCAGCGGTATGTTAGCCGCATTAACTGCGTCGCCGGCTATGGCGATGGATGTGATTGTGGGCCATAAAAAACCTGCCTATGGTATACAACTCTATATGGTGAAAGAAGATATGGAGCGCGATCCTGCAGGTACGCTGAAGCAGTTGGGTGCTATGGGGTATACGCAGATAGAAAGCTATGGCAGTGATAAAGGTATCTTTTGGGGATACAGTAACACGGAGTTTAAAAAGCTGGCGGGCAGTTTTGGCCTGCAACTTATCAGCTCCCATTACAACCCTTGCGCACTATCAGAGTTTGATAAGCTGGCGGCACATGCAGCTGAGATAGGCATGAAATACCTGGTATGCCCTTGGCTCGGCCCGCAAAAAAGCATTGATGCCTTTAAACACTTTGCAGATGACTTTAACAAGCGTGGTACCATCTGCAAAAAGCACGGATTGAGATTTGGCTACCATCCGCACGATTATCCTTATAAGGCTGTTGACGGGCAGCTACCCATCAATGTTTTGCTCAGTAATACGGATAAAGCATTGGTTGATTTTCAACTGGATGTTTATTATGCCGTTACCGAAGGTACTGATCCGTATGCTTATATGCAGAAACATAAAGGCCGCTTTACTATGGCCCACATGCGCGATGTGTTAAAGAAACGTTTGCCTGCAGGTAGTAAAGAAGAATCGGCATGCGACCTGGGCGAAGGGATCATCAACTTCCCTAAGTTTATTGCTGCGGGCCAGGATAATGGGATGAAGTATTTCTTTGTCGAGCAAAGTCGTTTCTTGCACGAAACTCCGCTGCAAAGCGCCAAAAAAAATGCCGCATACTTAAAAGGCATGCGGCTGGTGTAACTCAAATTAAAACAGAGTAGCTATAACAGGAAAGTTTTTAAGTATGATTGCCCCCAGGTGCCCCAGTCTTTCATTACCTTTTTAAGGGTAGCTTCCATTCCTTTATAATCGGTGGCTTTACCTTTGGCGGGTATTTTCATCTGGTTTTCAGCTACCGGCATATCGGTTACTTTAGTAGCAAACCAGGTTATGTTATCATGCGGCAAGGCAACGCCCAATATCATGCCCGGTAATCCGGTAAACGACTCCGGGCCGCCTGATACGGGGATCTCATCAGAATAAAAGGCCACCACGTAGATCGAATCCATGATCAAGGCATTGGCACGGCGGCAGGTGTAACCCGCAATATCGCGTGTTTCATCAGTTATTTTCCAGTTTATCTTTCGTACGGTATCTTTTACCAGAAATTTCTCCTCAAAAACCCCTTTGTTGGCTGTGCTTACCAAGGTGCTTAAATCGGTATAGATGGTATTTTGTTGTTTGCTCTCCGGCATATCACTAAACCAGCCGTTAACGGTTTCGGTAGGCTCAATGGGGGTGAAAAGTGTTTTATTACCTGTAAAAGTTAAAGTGCTTTTTAATGATTTAAACTGCGGCTGAGTTTTTTTATAGTTTTCAAAGGCCTGGGCTCCAAAACCACCTTCATCATCTCCCATACGTTTTTTTATGATGGCATACATGTTTACGCGTTTCTCAAACTCAACCGTGCCTGAGGTAGTGAAATGTGCGCTGGCTTGTGCAAAGGCACTGCTGCAAAACAGCGAAGCCAGAAATAGTAATAATAAATTCTTCATTTTTATTTTTTTGCAGGCGCTCCGCCGCCCATTTTGTTAAAGTCCCATATTACAGAGAACAAAAAGTATCTCTTAATAGTAGTGTAGCGTGTTTCGCTATAACTTGCATTGTCTGATGTACGGCTAAACCCTTGGTTTTGGTTAAGTAAGTCATTTCCGCTTAAAACCAGTTTTAGGTTCTCGCCTTTAAAGAATGATTTAGTAATGTTCGCATTCCAGATAAACTGGCGAAATTCTTTACCGAATGATTGGGTAGCCGCCTGGTAAGTATAGTCGCCATCGGTAGCCAGTACGATTTTACCGGGTAGGTTAACACTTGCACGGCCGTTGGCACCAAAACCGTAACCGTTGTTATTAAATTGAGGGCTTAACGATGATTGGCCGGTATTATAGGTTGGGCCCGCGCCAATATCAAAATAGAACTTCTTTTGAACGTACTTATTTAACCTAAACCGCGCACTGTAAGTGTTTGCTGTAGTTCGGTTTAGTTGTTTAGGGCCGTCAAGCGCTTTATAACCGTAATAGATGTTGCCGTTAGCGCTCAGATCGGCACCTATGCTGATGCCTGCAAAAACCTTGCGACCCATATAAATGCCGCTATAGAAATTTAGCGGCGTTTTGCCCGGCAGGTTCTCATAAGTAGTTACACTTTTGTTAGTAGCTGATGTAGTATTTATAAAATTTACGATAGGATTGGTTGTAAAGTTAAAACCACCGTAGGCTGATATGTACTGATCGCTAAGTACTTTGTAGCTAAAATAATTCAGGTTAAAACGATGGTTAAATGATGGGTCGAGGTTAGGGTTACCAAGTACTATATTTAATGGTTCGGTATTAATGCGCACCGGTTGTAACTGATCAATAGTAGGCTGGGTTTGAGTTCCACTATAATTAAACCTGAATGAACCCTGGGCCGAGAATTTCCACATATAGGTTAGCTGTGGGTTCCAGTTCGTGAATTTGCGCTTAAATACACTATCAATGGGGCTACCGCCCATTGTCAAGGTTGCTACCTGTTTAAAACGTACATCAGCCACGCGTGCACCAAAGTTTAAAGTATGCTTTCCTTTTATCAGGTTAAACATAGCACCGATCTGGTTGCTTAATTGGTTAAATTTATAATCGCTGCTTAACGAATCTATCAGCACGTTGTAATCCTGAGGTGCCGATTGGCTGAAGGATTTCCTGTCGGCATCGCTGTTATTGATGCTGATACCATAGTTTAGCACTAACGATAGTGCTTTGCTTAATGGTTCGGTATAAGTAACGTTGGTTAAAAATTTTGAACTTTTTAGGTCGTTTGTTCTACGCTGGTCTATCAGTTTAACACTATCTGTAGTACTTGTGTTCTCGTTATAATAGTTGATGTTTGAGTATAGGTTACCCTGCGCGTTACTTTGGTTGATGCCGCCGCTTAGGTTAACAGAGAATGTACGGCCGGTTTTCTTAAATTTCTTATTGTAGAATGCCGTTGCGTTAAATATCTTACCATCAAGCTGGTTGTTCAGTTTCTTATCCTGATTGTTAACTATGTTGCCGTTTTTATAACTTGATGACAGATCTGTTGAGCGCGTATCAGAGTTTTTTAACGTACCGTCAATAGTTAGTTTCAGGTTTGATGTAGAGTCGATCTTAAGCTGGTACAAAGCGTCAGCTTTTTGCCTAAACATGTAGTTGTGGCTGGTTTGGTCGTCCTGGTTGTCTATGATGATCGGGTTGCCGTTTTGATCGGTAAAGGTGTTGCGCGATAGCGAGCTGCGTGTGCCATCGACAGTAAGCGAGCCTATTTTGTAGTTGGCGTTAATAGATTCTTTATCACTATTCCATTTACTATCGTAATGCACACCGCCTGTACGGGCAATAGGGATACCCTGCCCATTGTAACGCCCGTCGAACGAATCGAGGTCATCGCCACCACTTGTGATAAAAATCTCGCCATTATCGCCAAAGCTCATCCCTTCCTGGGTGCCCAGTTTGTTGTTATCTTCCCAACCCAAACCGGTTTTACCTGTGTTGCTGAGGGTGCCATAGGCCGAGAATTTCTTTTTACCCTTAAACATATTGAATAAGGCCTGGCTCTCGTAAAAATCGTTGGTACCTATACCTGCGTTTACTTTACCAAAGTAGCCGTTCTTTTTGTCCTCTTTTAATTTGATGTTGATGGTTTTAGTTTTTTGCCCGTCATCAATTCCTGTAAAGGCGGCCTGGTCGCTTTTTTATCGTAAAGCTGTACCTTATCCACCATATCGGCACGGATATTTTTAGTTACAAGGGTAGGGTCGTCACCAAAAAATTCTTCGCCATCAACCAACACCTTGGGTACGCTTTGCCCTTGTGCGGTTATTTTACCGTCCTTATCCACCTGTATGCCGGGTAGTTGGCGCAACAGGTCTTCCACTTTTGAGTTGGGTTCAATTTTGAAGGCTTTAGCATTAAATTCGGTAGTATCGCCTTTAATTTTAATGGCAGCCACCGTACCCTTCACCAAAACCTCTTTCAATAGTCTTGATTTGAGATCCATGCTGATGCGACCGAAATTGTGGGTGTTTTTTGCAGAATCAAGCGAGAATTGTTCAACATAATCTGCATAACCCGGATAGGTCATGAGCAGGATAAATTTTCCTTTCTTGAGCCCGGTAATGCTGAACGAGCCATCAGTTTTGGCCCGGGTAAATTTTGCCAGGGTAGAATCTTTTGCGTTTAGGATGCTGACCGATGCATTAGTTAACTTGGCGTTAACTATGCTATCGACGGCCGAACCTCTGATAGAATAGGGAGATTGCTGCGCAAGCGCAGTTAGAGAGCACAGGAAAAATACCAGTGCCGTAATTGTGACTTTCATACTTAGGGTTTGATGCCGCAAGATATAACTAAATCTTTAGTAATAGCTAAAGCGACATGTTAAAAAGTGTTAAAATATCGATTTAGATATGTTCAACGGACCTTTTGTTACCTAAGTAGTGAAATATAACTTTAAAGACTAAAGCTCTTAATTATCAAAAACGAATGGACTTTCGAATGACTTCCAATCGGGTAAAAGTTGGTCTTTTTCTGATACGATAGCCTGCATTTGATCAATACTCCAGCCTATAGCCAATTCCGGGTCGTTCCATATCAAGCCAGTTTCCGATTGTTTATCAAAATAATTGGTTACTTTATAAGAAAATATTGTATCGTCTTCTAAAGCAACAAAACCATGCAGGCAACCCGGTGGGATATAGAACTGTTTGTTGTTTTTGGCAGTCAACTCAATTGAAATATGTTTGCCATAGGCGGGCGATCCTACTCTCGCGTCCAGGGCAATATCAATAACCGCACCCTTAACAACGCGAACCAATTTACCTTGCTCAAACGGGCCTTTTTGGGCGTGCAGGCCCCGAACCACGTTTTTGTGTGACACAGATTGGTTATCCTGCACAAAATTAACATCGATGCCTTTTTCGATGAAGTGTTTTTGATTGAAAGTTTCAATAAAACTGCCCCGGCTATCGTGGTAAACTTTGGGCTCTAAAATGTAGGCGCCTGGTATAAGCGTATCTGTAATAGTCATTTATTCAACGGTTTTCATCAATGTATTAAACAATACAAAACGCTCTGCAAACTTTCGTTCGTGGATATCTTTAAACTTGAACAGGTGTTTGCTGTAATATTCCTGAAACTGCTCAATGGTATCAGCGTTATATTGCACGCAATAAGTTAACCCATCATTAGGCGAGTCTATAATGCTTAAAATGCGGTATGAGCTAAAGTAGCCGGTAGCCATTATGGCCGGGATATGAGTCTCTTTCATCCAGGCAAGCCATTCCTGCTCAGCGTTATTGTCTAAAATAACGGTATCGTTGTAAACTATCATGGGGGTAAAATTACAATTTGTTTTGCTGGGATTGTATTGATTTCAAAGATTGATTTCACCAATGCGCTATGACCTGATCCCTAATTAACTAATCTCTGATCGCTAACAACTAACTCACCTTATCCCCCCTCAACGCCCTGAAACGTTTACGGGCATCATTTATCCAAAGGCTGCTCGGGTAATCAGTAATTATCTTCTGGAAGTATGTTTTGCCAGGTTTAGATCTTTTAGTTGTGTTTCATAAATATCGCCCAGCATAAAAACGGCGTCATCGGCCCAAAGATCGTAGTTGTGTTTCTCGGCAATTTCTTTAAGGAGCAACACGGCTCCGGCAAAATCTTTCTCCTGTATTTTTATGCGTGCCTTTGCCATAAGCACATCTGCCTCAAGGATATTGCCGGGATATAATTTGCTAATACTATCCAGTGTTTGCAAGGCTTGAGCCGATTGCTCTGCAAAGATCTGCAGATCAGCACGGGCGTATATTTTCAGGGCTTTGGCGGCCGTATCGGCATTCAGATTATCACTTATCAATAACGAGAGGTTAAGCGCATCATTGGCAATCAACTGCGTGGTTGCGCTTTTTAAAACATCCAGTTGGCGGCGCGCCCAGTTAAAATCGCCGGTGTAGTAGGCCAGCTTTGCATTGCGCAACATGGCATCCTGCGCAACAGATGTGTTAGGGTTATCTTTTTCAACCTGGCTATACAACAGCGTGGCATCCCAGGGTTGTTTGTTGATGAGGTAAACATCAGCAAGATCTAACTTGCAGGCTGCGAGTAAGTCGGGCTGTGTACCTGCTACTTTAATCGCCTGTTCTAACAATGCCTGTGCGTCGGGGAGTTTATGTAATTTAAACGCTTGCAGGTTTGCCAGCTTTTGCATGGCAAACACCGTTCTACCGTTTTTGCCAAACTCTGTTAACAAGCTGGTATAATCTTTCTCGAGGCTTAGCAGGTCGGCTTGTGTGTAGCGGCCCTCGGTTATCTTTAAGTTCCTGGTATTGATGAGCTCAATTTTGGCAGGTACATAGTTTGGATTGTTCTTGTCGTTTTTTTCGACTAAAAACTCATAACCCCTTATTGCCTCATCATAGGCCTGGCTGGCTACCAATGTACGGCACAGATCCATTACATCGGTACCGTCGTCGTTTGTTCTGCGGCTAAGGGCCAGCGTTTGGTTCAGGGCCATATCATACTGCTTTTGCTGCAAAAACTGCCAGGTAAGCATTTGGGTATACACGATTTGCTGTGGGTCTTTCTGTATACGTTTCAATAGTTCAACCCGCAACATGTCGAAATCTTCGGCCTCATCATACAGAGTGGGTAGTACACTTTCTGCCTGCGATAGATAGGCCGGATTGGTGGGTAAAATATTCAGATACTCATCGGTAAGAGCAAACTTATCATGTTTACGACGATATATAGATATCAGCTCGTAGGCAAAAGCATAATTGTCATTTAATAATTTACGGCCTTGTTTTAAAATTCTTATTGCATAATCTATGTTACCGGTCTCGTAAAACTGGACTGCAAAATTTTGGATGGCATTATGATCTGATGGCAGGCTTTTGAGTACGTCGTTGAATATGGATTCGGCTTTGGCGGCATTGCCCTGTTGGGTATAAATATTACTTAAGGCTATGATATACTCTGTGCTGCCGGGATATTTACGTATCATTTTCTTTGTGATACCTTCAGCTTCATCAAATTTTTTGAAGTTGATAAGCGCGCTAAAATATGGCTGATAATAAGCCTGGTTATCCAGCTTATAAAGCTTAAGGTAAATATCGAGCGCTTTTTGCTGATCGCCGTTTGCAGTGTATTGCTTTGCAAGCGCCAGATCGTTGTCCTGTGCGTAAATATTTGTGCAGCAAAGTGTTAAAAATAGTATAGCCAGGTATATCAGCTTCATTGATGTTTTCTTTGGACGACAATATACGCACTACCTATATAACGCGGTAACAGGGTAAAATTGTAGTGACATTTGTATATACTTTAATGAAAATATTTAATTTGACCTCTCATAATAATAAGTATTATATACCAATGCAGGGCCGTATAAGATCCGTCTTTTTCTTAGTTACCGTACTGTTACTTTGCGCCTGCAAGCGAAACGAGGTAAGACAGATCCCCGTTAATCAGTTTTTTAAAACCCCGGAGAAAAGTTTCTTTAAAATATCTCCCGACGGTAAATATATCTCTTATTTAAAACCCTATAAAGATAAGCAGAACATCTACGTACGTACGCTGGCATCAGGTGCCGAGCAAATGGCTACCAATTTTACAGACTACTCGGTAAAGGATTACAACTGGACATTTAACAACCAGATTGTTTTTACACAGGATATCATAGCCAATGATGAATTTAAGGTTTACGCACTTGATGTGGCAGCAATGAAGGTGAAAAGCCTTTTTAACCTCACCAAAGGCCGTGTGCGGATTCTTAACCGCAACCGCCAAAGGCCTGACATTATTACAGTGGCCTTAAACCAACGCGACCAGGTCAATTTTGATGTTTATCACCTCAACGTTAAAACCGGAGAACTAAAGCCTTATTTACTTAACCCGGGTAACATCACCAAATGGTATCCCGATCCTAACGGTCAGATAAGGCTGGTTAAGGTATCAGACGGGGTGAACGAGAGTTTGCTTTTCAGGCCTAACGAGAATGCGCCGTTTAAAACCATCATCAAAAATAATTTTAACGACAGGGTTGAACCCATAGCTTTTGCCGGCGAAACGGATAGTTTTTATGCGTTATCAAATGTAAACCGCGATAAAACAGCCCTGATTGAAATTGATGCACAAACCGGCCAGCAGGAGCGCGTTATTTATGCCAATGAGCATGCCGACCTCATGGACGTAAGTTATTCAAAAAACAAACGCCGTATCGAGTCGGTTGGGTGGGATGCAGCAAGGCCCGAGAAACATTTTCTGGATGAAGATATGCAGAAGATACATGCTAACCTGGCCAACAAACTTAAGGGTAACACTATTGAAATTGTTGACCGGGACAGTAGCGAAAACAAGTTTGTGGTGGTAAGTTATACTGATAAAAACCCGGGTTCATTTTACCTGTTTGAGAAAAGCAATGGCTTGTTAACTAAACTTGGCGATACTAACCCCGAGATAGGTTCTGACGAGCTTTGCGATATGAAACCCATAACCTACAGGGCAAGCGATGGGTTATTGCTTAGCGGTTATTTAACTGTGCCTAAGGGCAAGGACATGAAGAACCTGCCCGTGGTGGTGATGCCACATGATAATATCTGGGGGCGCAATAGCTGGGGATATGATGCTGAAGTTCAGTTTTTGGCTAACCGGGGGTATGCCGTATTCCAGGTGAATTATCGTGGCTCGGCAGGATACGGAAAGGCATTCAGGAAGGCCGGATTTAAGCAGGTTGGTGGTAAGATACAGCAGGATATTACTGACGGTGTGCAGTGGCTTATTGCAAACAAGATCGCTAATCCTAAAAAAATAGCCATTTTTGGTGGTGGTTTTGGTGGGTTTTCGGCTTTATATGGCGTATCTTTCCATCAGGGTATGTACAATTGCGCAGTGGTGAAATACGGATTGATCAACTTTTTTACTTATTTGAAAGATGCGCCGCCATTTTTTAAACCATTTTTGAAGATGACCTATGAGATGGTAGGTAACCCGGAGACCGACGCAGAACAACTGCGAGCTATCTCGCCGGTTTTCCATACAGATAAAATTAAAAGCCCGTTATTGATATTCCAGGGAGCTAAAGACCCGCGGGCTAACATTAGCGAACTAAACCAATTTGTGCGCGAATTAATAAAGCGTAATGTCCCGGTAACTTATCGCCTTAAAGAAAATGAGCGCGCCTACTTTAAAAGCGAACACAACCGTACGGAAATGTATAGCGAAATTGAAATTTTCCTGAGCAACAATTTGCAGGTTAAACGCTAACCTGGCCATGAAAGCGCCTAAGAATATATACCGCAAAAACTTCACACTCATCACCGCCTCACTGGTGCTCATTACCGTGAGTTTTGTAATAGGCCTTATTATCTCGTACAACCTTACAGCTAAATACGTTGAGAACGAGTTTTCATCAAAAAAGGTAGAGGTGCTTGATCAAACTTCTAAACCTTATAACGATTTTTTCCAGCTAAAAATTCCGGAGATAACATCTTATCAGGGATTTTTAGATTCGTCCTCTGCAGCCAATTACTCGGGTACGGTTTTTAAAACCTATCCATTTGTGAGCAGGATCTTATTTTATGACCTGCAGATAGGCAGCAAGCCCACCAATGTTACTTTTACCAATAACCGTGGTATCTCGGTTAGGGCCATTTATCAATATAAACCAAAACGTGGTGTTGTACGCGGGCTTAAGGATATGGCTTTTGCAAATGAGGACGATTTTAAGCACATGGCATTAAAGCTTAACCATTTCATCACCGTTGCTGATACCACCAGGCTGCCCACCCAGGATGAGATCTTTCGTACATTTTATGATGTTAGTCCGGATAAGATAAGCTACCTCAACATCCCACGCAGAGAAGATATTAAGATCTATCAATCGTTACTGGGTAAAGCCGAAAGCAAAGCGTTTTACAAGCAAAATATGATGACTTTTTTGCTTGATGCTAATAAGCTGAGAGTAAAGAATACCCACCCGGAACTTTATCAGCAAGTGACTATAGAACCTGTGGTTTATGACCCTTTAGATATTGATGGCAGCAAAAAGGTAACAGAAGCGGCACTTACAGGCGCTTTCTCTAACTTTAAACTTTATTTTTCATCTACAAGGGACCATCTTGATAAAGAGATAGACCGCAGGTTTTTGCCCATAGGCGCCATTGTACTGCTCATCTATTTTTTTATGGTGCTAATCACCTGGCTCATATACCGAAACCTCAACATCAACTTAAAGATCTTTAAGCTGCAGTACGATTTCATCAACAACTTTACGCATGAGTTCAAGACACCGGTAAGTGTAATAAAAATTGCCGGATCGAATTTGAGGGGGGATGCCGAATTGAGCGAACGCCAGCGCCGGCATTATGGTAAGATACTGGATGAGGAAGCTGATAAACTGAATGATCTGATGAACAAGCTCCTCTCATTTACGCAGTTGGAGAACCGCTCTATCACTATTAATCGCCAGGAAATATCGTTAAAGAGTTTTGTGAAAGGATATATCGAAACATTTAAAATAAAATATCCTGATTTTAAGCTTACCAGCCACGTTGATGGCGTTGATGATTTTAATACGGATCCGGTGCTTTTAGGCAGTATTTTTCAGAATTTGATGGAGAATGCCTATAAATATTCGCACCCGGGAAAGAAAGAGTTGGATATTGATATAAAACAAGAACGGCGAAATGTTGTATTAAAGTTTGCCGATAGAGGGATAGGAATGGCGAAAGCCGAACAGGGTGATGTGTTTAAAAAATTCTACCGGATAGAGAACCAATATAACCAAAATGGCAGTGTAGGACTGGGGCTTGCATTTTGTAAAGAACTGGTTAACTTTATGGACGGCGAAATTACCGTTACGAGTAAAGTAAATGAAGGATCGACGTTTATTGTTACGTTGCCTTTAGATAATTAGCATTAATTAGAACATGAACAAAGAGATTAAAATTGCGCTGGTTGAGGATGACGAGAACCTGAGGTTTTTGGTAGGCGAGCGCCTGCAAAGCGAAGGCTATAAAGTGTTGGAAAGCGGGAATGGCGAAGAAGCCGAAAACATGATATTGGAAGAGCAGCCTGACATAGTACTGCTCGACTGGATGCTGCCGGGTAAACAGGGTTCTGACGTATGCGCCAGCCTACGCCAGAAAGGTTTTGATAAACTGGTTATCATGACCACTGCCAAAGCACAGGATGTTGTTAAAATCGGTGCCTATAATTTTGGCGTGAGTGACTATATAACCAAGCCATTTAACATGGATGTATTGGTGGCTATGATTGAGAATGGCTTTGACTCAAGGCATCAAGCCCATAATAGACGCGTTTGACCCGGATGACCGGTTTTCCCCCTTCACCCCCGAGCGCGCCCAATACGACGAGGATTACCGTAAAACCTTGGAGGCGATGGACCCCGAGGACTTTGCCCAGGTGATGCGGGGCACGATCTCAGCCCTGTTTGACGGCCCTTACGTTAGCCTGGGTATGACCAAGGAGACCCTTAAGGCCATCCGCGTCCCCACTTTGATAATGCCCGGCAATAACGATATCCATCCCAGGCCCATCGCGGAAAAGGTACACCGCCTGGTGCCCAACTCCCAGTGGGGAGAGGTAAACCCCCATACG
>JAESTD010000264.1 GCA_016763755.1 Mucilaginibacter sp. | reverse complement strand
TTAAACCAACCATTATTGGTTTTGTTAGCGGATGGGTAGGTAATGTAGCCCTACGTTTAAATCCGCAACAGTCTGTATCAAAAAGTTTATCTGCCCTGCAGGCCATCTACAAAAAATACAATCCCAATTATCCTTTTGAGTATACTTTTACTGAAGATGCTTTTAGCAAAAAATTCCAAAGTGAAAAAGTGTTAGGTGCAATGGCAATAACTTTTACCAGCCTGGCTATCATGATATCATGCCTGGGTTTATTCGGACTTGCATCATTCTCGGCAGAGCAACGGCGGAAAGAACTCAGCATCCGTAAAGTATTAGGCGCCAGCGTGGCTAATTTGTGGTTTAAGCTATCGCAGGAATTCATTAAACTGGTGATGATATCGTTTGTCATCGGCTCGGCCGTAAGCTGGTATTACATACAAAACTGGTTAAATAGCTACACTTATCATGCTTCAGTATCAGTTGATGTATTTGCCCTTACCTTAATAGCAAGTTTAACAATTTGCCTCGTGGCTGTTAGCTGGCAGGCTGTAAAAGCGGCTTGGGTAAATCCCGTAAAAAACCTGCGCAGCGAGTAGCCGGCAGTAGCAAACCACGTCGAAATTGCGTAAATTCGCGATATGAACTTTTCATCGAAGTTGTTGGAAGAGGCGGTTGCTGAGTTTGCTAAATTACCCGGCGTTGGCCAGAAAACGGCCCTGCGCCTGGTACTGCATTTACTGAACCGCGATGTGGAAGATGTACAAAAATTCAGTACAGCTGTAAGCCGTTTACGTAACGAGATCCAGTTTTGCCAAACCTGCCATAATATATCTGATACCTCAACCTGCGAGATCTGTGCATCGCATCGCCGTGACCATAGCCTGATATGCGTTGTTGAGGATACCCGTGATGTGATGGCCATTGAAAATACCAATCAGTACAATGGCGTTTACCATGTATTGGGCGGCTTGATATCACCTATGGACGGAATTGGCCCGGCCGACTTGCAGGTAGATTCGCTTGTTGAACGATTGAAAGAAAATAGCGTAAAAGAAATAATATTCGCCCTAAGCGCGACCATGGAAGGCGACACTACCATTTTCTACCTTCACAAACGCTTAAAACAATTTAACATAAATATCTCTACAATAGCCCGTGGCATAGCTTTTGGTGGTGAATTGGAGTACGTAGACGAGATTACTTTAGGACGATCTATTGTGACCCGAATACCGTACGAAAACTCATTATCCTAACGCTTATGAAACTTTCTGTCATCGTAGTTAACCACAATATGTGCAGCCTGTTGAAACAGTGCCTGGTTACTTTAACAAGAGCATGCAAAGGTATTGATCATCAATTAATTGTAATTGATGATGCTTCTAACGACAAGTCGGTTGAAATGCTGCAGGCTGAGTTTCCTGAGGCGACGTTAATAGCGAACGAACATAGCGTTGGTATGGCTGCTGCACGAAACCAAGGCATCGAAAAAGCGATGGGCGAGTATGTTTTACTGGTCAATGCGGATACAATAAGCGGCAAAAAGACCGTAGAGCAGGTTGTTGACTTTATGGACAAACACGCTGATGCAGGTGGCGTCGGTGTACGTGCATTAACCCCCCGTGGCCGTTTTATGCCAGAGTCAAGAACAGGTTTCAGTAGTGGTTGGGCTATGTTGCTTAAGCTCACGGGCCTGGCTAAATATTTTTCAAAATCGCGCCTTTACAAACAAGACGATAACTGGGTAGAGGAAGAAGAATTTGCCACTACCGAAGTAGATGTGATCAACGGCGCTTTTATGCTTCTTCGCCGCTCGGCTTTAAAGGAGGTAGGCAACCTTGATGAACGCTTTGTCCAATATGGCCATGATATTGATCTGTCTTTCCGTTTGCGGTTGGCCGGTTACAAAAATTATTATTATCCACGTACTTATATCCTCAATTTTGCCAAACAGCTGGTGCCCAAATTTACGTGGAGTTATATCCGTAAATTTTATGGCGCTATGATTATATTCGCTGGCAAATATCTGTTCAAAATGCCTGAAATAAAGGTTCCGGGCATGCCGCAGATCTTCGCCCCGAAATATGAAATTGAAAGATAAAGTTATTGTTATCACCGGTGCATCGTCAGGTATTGGTAAAGCCCTTGCTTATGAATTTGCTAAACGCGGCGCTAACCTTGTGTTAGGCGCAAGGCAATTTGTTACCCTTTGCCAGATAACGCAGGATATAGAAGCCCGTCATCAAAATCGCTCCGTAGCTGTACAATGCGATGTTACGATTGAGGAAGATTGCAAAACACTGATAAAACAAGCCTTGCTAACTTTCGGCAGGGTAGATGTCTTGATTAACAATGCCGGAATATCTATGCGCGCACTTTTTAAAGATGTTGATCTGAAAGTTCTCAAAGAACTGATGGATGTAAACTTTTGGGGTACCGTAAACTGCACTAAATACGCTTTGCCAGAAGTAACCAAAAACGGTGGTAGTATTATCGCTGTTTCGTCTATAGCGGGTTACAAAGGCTTGCCGGGACGTTCGGGCTATTCGGCGTCAAAATATGCAATAAATGGTTTTATGGATGCATTGAGGGTTGAAAATCTAAATACTGGCGTACACATCATGGTAGCTTGCCCGGGATTTACGGCCTCAAACATTCGTAATACAGCATTAAATAAAGATGGTGTTTCGCAACAGGAGAGCACATTGAATGAGGCCAAAATGATGTCGTCCGAAGAAGTTGCTATTCGAATTGCAGATGGCATAGAGAAACGTAAACGTACGCTGATATTGACGTTCCAAGGCAAGCTTACTGTTTTCTTAAGCAAGTTTTTACCTGCGTTTTTAGATAAGCAGGTTTATAAACTATTCTCCAAAGAGCGCAACCCGCTATTGAAATAACTTTTAGCTTATAGTCTCAAACGTATTTATCTTACTCATATCCAAAACTATCCGGCCATCTTCGTCGCGCTGAAACATCGGCATAAATTTGGCATCCCAGATCATTTCATGCGCCTGATAAGCCGTTCGTGAGTGTACCGTTTGAGAAAAGGTATCGTCAAAAGCTTTTAAGAGTACAGAGAAACTTGCCTCACCGCGGGCGAGGTCGTCGTGGGTCATATCAATTAAAGGGCTATCTGCATCCAGTGGATGAACCACCGTCCAGTTAAGGGTAAGCATACTTACATTTTTACGCTCGAGGCTAAGTGGGAAAAACCTTCGTAATGGTTTACCATCTACCGTTTCATTGTAAGAGAATATTACTTCCACGTCAAGGTCTATCAAAACATTTTTACGAATATTACAAAGCCTGAACATCAGTCCCCGGCCACCATCACGATAGGGCGCAACCAAAATATTCTCGCTGTAAACTATTTTAGCGGTAGGCCTTGAAAAACGTCCGTAGAGTAAACCCGTAGCCAGGGCAAATGCCAATAAACCAAGCATCGATTCAAATGCAGCTACGCTATTTGCTACCACGCCCTGCGGGGTAATATGACCATAACCGACTGTTGAGAGGGTTTGCGCCGAAAAAAAGAAGGCATCTAAAAATTGAGGCATACCACCGCCTTCAATTGTACCATCGAGACTACTGTTACCTATGAATACATAAATACCCGCGAAAAACAGATTAGTAAGCAGGTAGCCGATCAACACCACGATCCAGAACTTTGTCCAGCTCATCGTGATCAGCGTATGGTAGGTATCAGCAGTGTTGAAACGGGCAAGGCCATTACGCTTTACGTTAACAGAGCCATCTTTATTCAACAGAGGTTGATTCTTAACAACCGGCTGAGGGCCAAAACCAAGATCGTTCTCGGGATTTATCTTTTGTTCGCGAATCATTTATAATGAGTGATGGATGGATTGAGTGAATGACTGATAACACAAATATGCGAATGAATGGATCAATAATAAAAGATATTCACTTAATCCACCCACCGCTCATTCACTCATTATAAAATACCTCTTGCATTTAGTAAAAACAATTTCCATATTTGCCACACAAGAGCATGAAAGTACAATTAAACAATAACTGGTGGCTTAACGAGATATCGTAAGGCAACCTCATTTTTTGTTTTTTAGATAAAGATATTCAGAAGGGTTGCCACATGGCAGCCCTTTTTTATTAACCGATGAAACAGATACTTAATCACCTATTTGAACACAAAACGTTCACCCGCGAACAATCGAGGGATATTTTGAAAGACATTGCTACCGGCAAGTTCAACAACTCGCAAATGGCGGCGTTTATGACGGCTTACTGTATGCGCAGCATCACCGTTAACGAACTGGAGGGTTTCCGCGATGCGATGTTGGAACTTTGCCTGCCGGTAGACCTGCAAAACGGTGAGCTGATAGACCTTTGTGGTACCGGCGGTGATGGTAAAGACACGTTCAACATCTCAACGCTTGCATCATTTGTAGTTGCGGGCGCCGGCTACAAAGTAGCCAAACATGGCAACTATGGTGTATCGTCGGGCTGCGGATCGTCAAACGTGATGGAGTTTTAGGGATATACATTTACAAATGATACTGATAAGCTCAAGCGAAGTGTTGATGAAGCAAATATTTGTTTCCTGCATGCGCCGCTTTTCCATCCGGCCATGAAAACAGTTGCACCTATCCGCAGAGAGTTAGGTGTAAAGACTTTCTTTAATATGCTGGGCCCTTTAGCTAATCCGGCGAAGCCGCAAAATCAGATGGTAGGCGTATTTAACCTGGAGCTGGCAAGGGTTTATGCATATCTTTATCAAAAATCTGGTATCAAATACACCATTTTGAATGCTTTAGATGGTTATGATGAAATCTCGCTTACCTGCGATTTTAAAACCTTCTCGCAGGATGGTGAGCGCGTGACCAGCGTAGAATCGTTGGGATTTGAGAAATTGCGTGAAGACCAGATAATTGGCGGCCACACTGTAAGTGATTCGGCAGATATTTTTATGCAAGTGCTTAAGAATGAAGCCACCACAGCGCAAACAAGCGTGGTACTAAGCAATGCTGCTATGGCCATCAAAACCATTAAGCCCGAAACAAGCTTTGCGGATTGTTTCTACGAGGCAGAAGAATCACTTATCAGTAAAAAAGCTTTAAACAGTTTTAAAACACTTTTGGCTAATTAAGCGATGGTAATTAAAGTTTGCGGTTTAAAATATGCAGATAATATCAAAGCGATTGCTGATTTATCGCCTGATTATATGGGATTTATCTGCTACGAAAAATCGCCGCGCTTTATTGAGGGTTTAGCTCCCGAAGCTTTGTTTCAGCAACCATCAGACATCATTAAAACTGGTGTGTTTGTTAATGAGGATCCCGATGTAATAAGCAAGCTGATCTACAAGTACAAGTTTGACGCTGTGCAACTGCACGGCAATGAATCGCCGGAGTTTTGTGCTTTGTTTAAGCATGAGGTAGAGGTGATCAAAGCTTTTGGAATTGATAAAGATTTTGATTTTGGGCGACTTGATGCTTATAAAAACAGCGTAGATTATTTCCTGTTCGATACCAAAACGCCGGCACACGGTGGCTCGGGCCTTACCTTTGATTGGACTGTACTGGACAAATACAAATTGGATATTCCGTTCTTTCTTTCCGGCGGCTTAAGTGTTGAGAATATCAGCGAAATAGCAAATATTAAGCACCCGGCATTTTACGGCGTAGACCTGAACAGTAGGTTTGAGCTATCGCCGGGATTAAAAGATATTGATAAATTAAAAAAAGCATTTTTTGAGCTGAAAGGCGAAAGCTAAAAAGTTAAGGGTCTGTGTTTTTCTTAGCATTCACTCAATCACTTATTCACTAATTAAATATGAAGTACGGAGTAAACGAACAAGGTTATTACGGAGATTTTGGTGGGGCGTACATCCCTGAGATGCTTTATCCAAACGTGGAAGAACTTCGCCGCGAATACATCAAAATATTGGATGATCCGGGTTTTAAAGCTGAGTTTGAGGGCTTATTAAAAGATTACGTTGGCCGCCCTTCGCCGCTGTACCATGCTAAACGTTACTCAGAAAAATATGGTGCCAATATCTTCTTTAAACGCGAAGATCTCAACCATACCGGTTCGCACAAGATAAACAATGCTATCGGCCAGATCCTGTTAGCTAAACGCTTGGGCAAGAAGCGTATTATTGCTGAAACCGGTGCAGGTCAGCATGGCGTAGCTACCGCTACCGTTTGTGCCTTAATGGGTATTGAATGTATTGTTTACATGGGCGAGATAGACATGGAGCGGCAGGCACCAAACGTAGCTCGTATGAAGATGCTAGGGGCCAAGGTAATACCTGCAACATCAGGCAGCAAGACACTTAAAGATGCCACCAACGAAGCACTGCGTGATTGGATAGCTAACCCTGTTGATACGCACTACATCATCGGTTCGGTAGTAGGGCCGTATCCGTATCCCGAGATGGTGGCTAAATTCCAGTCTATTATCTCTGCAGAAACTAAAACACAGTTAAAAGAGCATACCGGCAGCGAACTGCCAAACTATGTATTAGCCTGTGTTGGCGGTGGCAGTAATGCCATGGGCATGTTCTATAATTTTCTTGATGACGAAGAAGTAAAACTGATTGCCGTTGAAGCAGCAGGAAAAGGTGTTATGAGCGGCCATTCTGCAGCTACTACTGCTTTGGGTAAGGAAGGCGTTTTGCACGGAAGCCGTACCATATTAATGCAAAGCGAAGATGGCCAAGTTGTTGAGCCATATTCAATTTCTGCAGGTCTTGATTACCCGGGCATTGGCCCGCAGCACGCGCACCTGTACAAAATAAAACGTGCACAGTACGCGAATATCACCGACGATGAATCATTGAATGCAGGGCTGCTTTGCTGCCAATTGGAAGGCATTATCCCCGCCATTGAAACTGCGCATGCTTTAGCCTATCTGGAGAAAATGACCTTTAAGGAAGATGATACCGTGGTGGTTTGTATCTCCGGCCGTGGCGATAAGGATCTGAACACATATATCAAACACTTTGGTTTTTAGGTTATCAACCTCTTGTCATTTCGAACGATAGTGAGAAATCCTGTTACTCCCGTTTAGTCCCGAACTTATTGAGTAACAAGATTTCTCCTCGCTGTGCTCGTTCGAAATGACAATTCTCTTAATAATCTCTGTTCCTCACTGTATCATAACCGTACACCTGCTGTTACACTTACGGACAGCGTACACACCCCGTCTTATACTTAATAAATTAATAATCAGCAACTTATTGTTTTGGTATATCTTTTAACCTCTAATAGGAAATACCATCACAATGCTGAAAAATTATTTCAAGATTGCCTGGAGAAACATCGTTCGTCATAAGGCTTATTCTATTATTAATATCTCGGGTTTAACTGTGGGCATAGCGGCGTGTCTGCTCATATTTGTTATTCTACAGTTTGAGACGAGTTATAATAATTTCAACGCTAATTTTAAAAACATTTATCATATTATCACCGAGCAAAAACGCGAGGGTAGTATGGCTTATAACCCGGGTGTATCGGTACCGGGTCTCGAGGGTTTTCGGCTCGACATGCCACAGGTTAAATTTGCGGCGGTAAACTCAAGCTATGGCAGTCAATTCACTGTATTGGGCAATAGTGAGAGTGTATCAGCCTCTGATAAAAAGTTTATCGAGCCAACAGGGGTAATGTTTATGGAACCCCAGTTCTTCGACATCTTTACAGCCCAATGGTTAAGCGGCGACAAAAACGTACTCTCGCAACCTAACATGGCTGTGCTATCAAAATCTACCGCTAACAAATATTTCGGCGACTGGAAAAATGCTAATGGCAAAGCAATTAAAATCGACAACTCGATAACACTGCGTGTAGCCGGTATAATTGAAGATATGCCGTCTAATACCGATGTGCCGCTGAAAGTGCTGGTATCGTACATCACCTGGAAAAACGCAGGCGACCTTTACGGCTACACCAATGAATGGGGTTCGTTGAGCAGTAACCACCAGATATTTGCTTTGCTGCCTAATGGCATGTCAAAAGAAGCTTTCCAAAAACAATTAGATGCTTTTACTAAAAAGACCTCTGCTGACACGCGGACTAAGCGTGTGCATATTGCCCAGGCGCTAAGCGAGTTACATTTTGATACTAAGGTAGGCAATACCCTCGGCGACCACTTAACCAGCCGCGCCACTTTAAAAACACTTGGCTTTATTGCCGTACTAATTATCCTGATGGCATCCATCAACTTCATCAATCTATCTACAGCACAATCTGTGGGCCGGTCAAAAGAAGTAGGTATTCGCAAGGTATTGGGCAGTACCCGCAAGCAATTGGTAGCACAAGTGTTAGGCGAAACCATGCTGGTTATCCTATTCTCTATTATATTGGCCGTAGCATTGGCAAAAATTGCCTTACCGCAACTCAAAAATATCGCCAGCGTTCCGGATGATATTGCCTTACTTAATTTAGGTACCGTATTATTTCTGATAGCAACATTTATTATAGTTGTACTGCTATCCGGCATTTATCCTGCTTTAGTGGTATCTGGCTTTAAACCTGTAATGGCACTTAAAAATAAGATCACTGCTGCATCTATCGGCGGTATCCCGTTGCGCAGGGCTTTGGTAGTAGCCCAGTTCGCAATTGCTCAACTTTTGATCATCGGTACCATCGTAGCGGTCAATCAAATGAATTATGTAAACGAGGCCGATCTTGGTTTCAACAAAAATGCTGTGATGATATTACCGGGCTACACGGATAGTATCAGTCTTAGCAAAATGGAATCATTTAAAGCTACGTTGCTACAGAATCCAAATGTAAAATCAGTAAGCTTTACTTCTGATGCGCCATCTTCAGAAAATAACTGGGGTGCAAACTTCTACTTTAACAATTCCATGAAAGATCCGGATTTCAGCACCTTCCTGAAATATGGTGATTCTGATTATTTCAAAACCTTCGGCTTTACATTTGTTGCTGGCAAAGGATACGACAAAAGCGACACAATCAATCAATTTGTTGTTAACGAAACTTTCATACATAAGCTGGGCATAAAAAGGGCAGAGGACGCCATTGGTAAAACCATGAAACTGGGCAGTGCCAAATCATGGTCGCCAATTGTGGGTGTGGTAAAAGATTTTAAAACCAACTCGCTGCGCGATGAAGTGAAACCTATTGTCATCTCATCCAAAAAAACCTTACTATCGCAAACCGCCGTAAAAATTGAAACTCGCAACCTTACACAAACAGCACAAGCTGTACAAAAACTTTGGGAAAATACCTACCCCGAATACGCATACAATGGGTATTTTCTTGATGAAAATATTGCTCAATTCTACAAGCAGGAAAATCAACTGGCGTTGGTGTACAAACTATTTGCATTCATCGCCATATTTATCTCATGCCTTGGCTTGTATGGATTAGTATCATACATGGCCGTACAACGCACAAAAGAGGTAGGGGTACGTAAAGTATTAGGTGCTTCGGTATTTAATATAGTGCTGCTTTTTTCAAAAGAATTTATGATACTGATAGGCATCTCATTTATACTGGCTATGCCAACTGCCTGGTACATGATGAGCGAGTGGCTTCAGAATTTTGCATATCGCATACCGCTTACTGCCGGAGTATTTGTATTGGCTATGGCGACATCGATAATTATAGCATGGCTTACAGTAGGTTACAAAGCTACAAAAGCAGCATTGGTTAACCCGGTTAAAAGTTTGCGTTCTGAATAAATAATCATTGAGTCATTCGCTACGCTGTTATCGAGTCATTATCAAAACTTCCATAACGGCTCAATGACCCGATGACAATGACTCAATGACCCAACGAAATAAATTATGATAAAAAACTACTTTAAGATCGCTTGGCGAAACCTTTGGAAGAACAAAGTATCGTCGGTAATAAACATTGTGGGGCTGGCTGTTGGAATGGCTGCCTGCATTGTGATATTGCTGTTTGTGGCCTATGAAAAAAGCTTCGACAATTTTCATGGCGACAACATTGTAAGGATAAGCGAGGTGCAGAAGTTTCCGGGAATGGCAGCTTCGCAAAAGGTTGGTTTATCTATGTTTCCGATGGGACCATCGCTCAAAGCAGAGTTCCCTGAGGTAGAAAAATTTACCCGTGTAAAATGGGATAAAAAGTATCAAATGACTTTTGGCGAGAAGCGCGTTTTCTTGCCGCAGGTTTTTGCTGTTGATTCTGCTTTCTTAAACATCTTCAATTTTAAAGTACTGAAAGGAAATGCGCAGGATGCAATTGAGAAACCTAATAGCATAGCCATTACGCAGGAAACCGCCGAGAAACTATTTGGTAACGAAAACCCGATAGGCAAAACAATCAATCACTTTGGGGGCGATACAGTAAGATTTATGGTAACCGCCGTTTTGGCAAACTGCCCTAAAAACTCCCAGTTACAGTTTGATGCTGTTTATTCTTTGCCGGGTATTTACCAAAAATGGATGGATAACTGGGGCGGCAACTGGTTAAATACTTATTTAAAGTTAGCACCAGGCACAAACTTAAAAGCTTTTGAAGCAAAAATGCCGGGCTTTCTCAAAAAGCACCTCAATGGTGACGGCTGGAAATACTATGAGTTATTCTATCTGTCATTAAAAGACATCCATTCAAACTCCGCAGACATCGGCCTGGATTACCTTAACTATCAAAAGTTTGATAAAAACTCAACCAACCTGTTTGCCATCATTGCCTTTATAGTACTTTTAATCGCTTGTGTAAACTTCATGAATCTTTCTACTGCCCGCTCCGCAGATAGAGCAAAGGAAGTAGGTATCCGAAAATCAATAGGAGCGAACAGACCTCAATTGGCTATTCAGTTTTTAGCAGAGACCATTTTGCTTTCTCTGCTGGCGTTAGTGTTGGCCATAGTATTGGTTGAGATTGCATTGCCTTATGTAAATAGTTTGAGCCAGCGCGACATCAGCCTTAACATCATCAGCAACCCCGGTTTCATAATTATTTTAATTGCAGGTGCTTTAGTTGTAGGTGGTATATCGGGAATATATCCTGCATTATTCCTGTCATCATTCCAACCTGTAAAAGTGCTGAAAGGTTCTGTAGAAACCGGCAAGAATAAAGGTACCATGCGCAACGTACTTGTAGTAGCACAATTTACCAGCGCCGTTTTCCTGATGATTGCAACCGTGTTTGTTGTGAAACAACTACGGTATATGCAGGATAAAGACCCCGGCTTTACCCGCGACCAAATAGTAAATATTCCGCTCGATAGGATCTCGGGCCGCAACTATGAACTGTTTAAGCAGCAATTACTCGGTAATACTTTAGTGTCTGATGTGACGGCCTCGCAAGATCAACTGGGAAGCCATTTAGACCAAAGCGGCGTATCATTTAAATACAATAACGACGCCCTGCGCGAACTGGCGGCAACACAGCTTATTGTGGACGATAACTATCTGCGCACCTACAATATTAAAATGGTTGATGGCAAGAATTTTTCCTCAGAAAAATCCGCCAATGGCCGCGAGTATATCGTTAATGAATCCATGGCTAAGGAATTGCTTAAAGATCATCCGAAAGCCGCTTTATCATCACTCATTGGGCAGCGTTTTGGATATGATTCCTTAGGTGTCATCACTGGTATTGCTAAGGATTTCAACTTTAATTCATTGCATTACAAGGTCGAGAACCTATTTATCATAAATCAGGATCAGTGGGGTTTCAGCACTGTGTCGGTTAAAATAAAAGCAGGTAAATCAAAAGAAGCCCTCGAATATATCAAGGCCACGTGGAAAAAAATAAACCCCGATTATCCTTTTGAATACCAATTTCTTGATGACCACTTCGCCGAAGTTTACCAGGCAGATACACAGGTAAGCAAAATAGTAGGCATACTGGCCGTGTTAGCCATTATGATATCCTGCCTTGGCCTATTCGGTTTGGCCTCTTTCTCTGCCGAAAAACGAATTAAAGAAATAGGTGTGCGCAAAGTATTAGGAGCATCGGTACAAAACATCGTTATACTGCTTACAAGTCACTTCGTTAAACTTGTATTGCTGGCTAATATTTTTGCATGGCCCGCTGCCTTTATAGCGCTTTACTTTTGGCTGCAGGAATTCGCATTCCGTATTGAAATAACCTGGATGCCATTTGTGGTCGTAGCATTATCATCAATATTTATTGCCCTTGCAACCATTAGTTTCCAATCAATCAAAGCAGCAATTTCAAATCCTGTAAAAAGTTTAAGA
>JAESTD010000263.1 GCA_016763755.1 Mucilaginibacter sp. | reverse complement strand
GGAGAGGGGGGGCAAAAACGGAGCGGTTCTTGAGTCAATAATTAACATTTAAATAAGTCCTCTCCGAAGGAGAGGACTTAGGTGAGGCTATTATGGGATTATTTGATTTTTTTAAAAAGAAAGAAACCACACAAGAGGAAAAGCAGGTATTGGATGCCGGCTTGGAGAAAACTAAAGACAGTTTCTTTTCTAAGATAACAAAAGCTGTTGCAGGCCGCTCAACCGTTGATGACGATGTGCTGGATGACCTTGAGGAAGTACTGGTAACATCAGACGTTGGCGTAACCACCACCCTTAAGATCATCGAGCGTATCCAGGCCCGCGTTGCCCGCGACAAGTATGTAAGCACCTCTGAGCTGAACAACCTCCTTAAAGATGAGATACAGCAACTGCTTGCCGAAAACAACAGCAACGATTTCCGCACCCTTGAGTACGGCGATCACAAGCCATATGTAATTATGGTGGTTGGCGTAAACGGTGTGGGTAAAACCACGACCATTGGCAAGCTGGCGCATAAGTTAAAACAAGCCGGCAACCAGGTGGTATTAGGCGCAGCAGATACTTTCCGTGCAGCGGCGGTTGACCAGATAAAACTTTGGGGCGAGCGTGTTGGCGTTAAGGTAGTAGCACAGGCTATGGGCAGCGACCCTGCCTCTGTAGCTTTTGATACCCTGCGCTCTGCCGTAGCCAATGGCGATGATGTGGCAATTATAGATACTGCCGGTCGTTTACATAATAAGGTAGGTTTGATGAACGAGCTCACCAAGATCAAAAATGTGATGGAGAAGGTTATCCCCGGCGCACCGCATGAGATATTGCTGGTGCTGGATGCTTCAACCGGCCAGAACGCTATTGAGCAATGCAAGCAATTCACCGAGGCTACCGCAGTAAATGCCCTTGCTTTAACCAAGCTGGATGGTACCGCAAAAGGCGGCGTGGTGATAGGTATATCAGACCAATTCAAGATCCCGGTTAAATACATTGGTGTAGGCGAAGGCGTAGACCACTTGCAATTGTTTGACAGGCAGGAGTTTGTGAATAGTTTATTTAACTGATGATGAAGAAGCCCTACCCAAACCCTCCCCGATAGGGAGGGCTTTGAATAAACGGGGGAAAAACAAGGAAGCAAGATAAAGTCTCCCCTATCGGGGGAGATTTAGAGGGGGCTTTATGAAGACAAAGGAAATTAGCAGAGTACAAAAAATTGCGGCCAAGCCACGTGTAAACGTAGTCACGTTAGGCTGCTCTAAAAATATTTACGACAGCGAGGTATTGATGGGCCAGCTTAAAGGCAATGCCTTTGATGTGGTGCATGAGGCCGACAAAGTGGGCAAAAACGATATCGTGGTGATCAATACCTGTGGCTTTATTGATAATGCCAAGCAGGAATCCATTGATACCATCCTGCAATACAGCGAGCTTAAAGAACAGGGCAAAGTGGGTAAGGTTATTGTTACCGGCTGTTTGAGCGAACGCTACAAGCCAGAGCTGGAAGCCGAAATTACCAACGTTGATGCTTACTTTGGCACTAACGATCTGCAAAATATCCTTCAAAATATAGGTGCCGATTACCGCCACGAGTTAATTGGCGAGCGTTTATTGACCACTCCTTCGCACTTTGCGTACTTTAAAATTGCCGAGGGTTGTAACCGTCCCTGCTCTTTCTGCGCCATCCCACTGATGCGTGGCAAGCACGTGAGCACACCAATCGACCAATTGGTTAAAAATGCGGAGAGCCTGGTGGCTAACGGCACTAAAGAACTGATATTAATTGCCCAGGATCTCACCTATTACGGTTTAGACCTATACGGCAAACGTAACCTGGATGAGTTATTACGCCGCTTAAGCGATGTGAATGGCGTGGAATGGATAAGGCTGCAATACGCCTACCCGGCAGGTTTCCCGATGGAAGTTTTGGATGTAATGAACGAGCGCGACAATATCTGTAAATACCTGGATATGCCCCTGCAGCACATTACAGATAATATGCTGAGATCAATGCGTCGTGGATTGACGAAACAAAAAACCATCGATGTGGTGAACGAGATCCGCGACCGTGTGCCGAACATCGCCATGCGTACAACCCTCATTACCGGTTATCCCGGTGAGACCCAGCAGGATTTTGAAGAAATGGCACAATGGGTTGAGGATACCCGTTTCGACCGTTTAGGTTGTTTCACCTACTCGCACGAGGAAAAAACCCATGCCCATACATTGGTGGATGACGTACCTGAGGAAGTAAAACAGGAACGCGCCGATGCCATTATGGAAATCCAACAAGGCATATCTTACGAGAAGAACCAGGAGAAGATCGGCAACACTTATAAAGTGCTTATTGACAAGAAAGATGGTGGCTACTTTGTTGGCCGTACCGAGTACGATTCGCCTGAGGTGGATAACGAGGTACTGATTGATGCAAGTGTAGATTATGCAGCCGTAGGCAGCTTCGTGAACGTAAAGATCAACAGCGCCGAGGACTTTGACCTTTATGGACAAATTGTAAAATAAAACTGTTTGCGGCGGCTCCTTGTTGCTATTCAAATATTAAAATCTAATTTCGACGATTAACTTTGAATAGGGTAACGCTTTGTTGCCTGGCAATGGACTCACTCGGTCTTTGCTACGCTCGACCACCCTCTCTCCGCTTTGCGCAAAGAGGGTTAGGATAAAATACTTCTCACCTTCTTTGCGAAGCAGAGAGGGTCGACCAGCGAAGCGTAGTCGGGGTGAGTAATTTACGCCATGCTTTCACACGTCACCGAAATCTTAAAATAAATGGAAGCTGCCTGTATTGACTATAAAGACACGGGGTTTTTCTCCCAAACGGTGATCGATTATCTTGAGGATAATCCGGAGTTGCGTTCGTTTTATGGTTACAGGCCCACCATGCAGGGTTTTGCAGAGTTCTTCAACACCAAGAAAGTTGTTGCCGACCGTGGGTTGCTCGCGGAAGTTTTAACAGAGCAGTATTTTGGAAAGGACGATAGCTTCCCTACCCTTGATAGCGCCGATGCTATCAAAAGCCAGATAGCGCTTCTTAAAAACGATAACACATACACGGTTACTACTGGTCATCAACTGAATATCTTTACAGGTCCGCTTTATTTTATCTACAAGATAGTAACTGCCATAAAACTTTGCAGGCAACTTAAAAATTCGTTCCCTGATAAAAATTTTGTGCCGGTTTACTGGATGGCATCAGAAGACCATGACTTTGCCGAGATAAACTACACTAATATAGGCGGTAAAAAAGTACACTGGTGGTACGAGGCCACTGGCGCAACGGGCCGTATCAACCCCGATACTATGCGCCAGGCCATTAACCAGTATAAAGGGGTGCTGGGTATTGATGGCCACTCATCAGAGCTTGGCGAGATGGTGGAAACTGCTTACACCAAATTTGATAAACTGGCCGATGCAACCCGTTATCTGGTAAATGCCTTATTTGCTCGGTATGGCCTCATTATTATAGATGCAGACGACAGTAGGTTAAAAGCTGAGTTCGGCCCTATTATCGAACGCGACATCATCCAGCAAAACAGTTTCAAGAGTATCAGCGAGGCAAATAAAAAGTTACAGGAGCTTGGTGTACATATACAGGTAAACCCACGCGAGATCAATTTCTTTTATCTGAAAGAGAAACTTCGCGAGCGCATCGTATTTGAAGATGGTCGTTATTCGGTAATGAATACTGATATTAGTTTTAATGAGGATGAACTAAAACAAGAGATCCAAACTGCACCCGAGCGCTTTAGCCCCAACGTGGTTATGCGTCCGCTGTATCAGGAATGTATCCTGCCCAATATTGCCTACATAGGCGGCGGTGCTGAAGTGGTTTACTGGCTGGAGCTAAAATCGAACTTTGATTTTTATGGTGTAGATTTTCCTGTGTTGATCCTGCGCAACTCGGGCCTGGTTATCCGCAAGGAAACTGCTGCCAAGATCAAAAGCATGGAAGTATCTCCTGCCCTGCTTTTTAAAAGTACCGACGAGATTAAGAATGACTGGATTAAAAAGCACAGCAACCACGACTTAAGCCTCACCGAAGAATGGCGCGAGTTTGAGCGCACCTTTGAGAAAATAAAGCTGGCATCACACAAAATAGACCCTACGCTACCGCCATCGGCAGCTGCGATACAAGCGAGATTAAAACATGCTATCGGCAATTTTCAAAAGAAACTGGTAAAAGCCGAAAAACGCAATTACCACACCCGCCTGGAACAGATAGAAAACATCAAAGAAGACCAGTTCCCTAAAAACAGCCTGCAGGAACGTAACGAAAACTTTGGCCTCAGTTATGTAAAATGGGGCCAATTATTTATCGATGAGCTCATCCGCAACTTTGAGCCTTTGGATTTTAAATTTACGGTGTTGACAGAATAAAAAAAGCGCCCCCACAAATCCGGGGGCGCTTTTTTTATATGTTCCTTTTGATGTTGTTATTTCAGCTTAACGTTAAAGCTGCCATTGGTTACTGTTTTGGTTTTGGCATTACCTGCAACATCCTGTATCAAACTACCACTAAAAGTACCTTTAGCTCTTGTATCATCAGCTTCTGTAACCGTTAGGGTAATTACATTATTATTGGTGTTAGAAAAGGTTGTATCCTGCTTAGTGTAAATAACAATAGGCTTATCGGTGCCGCCTTGGTAAGTTTTGCCGGCAACTAACGCACCGGTAAAAGTGATGGACATTTTTGTACCATCAGATGCATTTGCCTGTATAACCGTTGAGTTGTTACCACTTGCAGTTAACACGTTTCCATTAAAAACCTTTGCAGTATCATTGATTGTTGCATTAATGAACGTAGTATCGTCCTGTTTGTTAAGGTCATCTTTTGAACAGGCGCTTAAAGCCATTATGCCAAAAGTGATACTTAGTAAGGCAATGACGTTAGCAGGTTTGTTAGTAAATAAATATCTCATAATGATAAATACGTGTTTTATTTAACAAACGTAACACGCCAAAGTATATTATTGAACATTTTGGGTGGTTAGCTTAACGCTGAATTTGCCGTTGGTTATAACTTTCCTTTTAACATCGTTGCCAAATGAAACTTCGATTAAGTCGCCGGTAAAAGTTCCCTTTGCTGATGTTGATGAAGCTGATGTTAAAGTGACGCCTGCTATATTACTAACAGCGC
Organism: Mucilaginibacter sp.; assembly: GCA_016763755.1. Classification (GTDB taxonomy): domain Bacteria; phylum Bacteroidota; class Bacteroidia; order Sphingobacteriales; family Sphingobacteriaceae; genus Mucilaginibacter. Next base: position 7,195 of record JAESTD010000263.1, on the reverse strand, counting down.
TATCATCATTTGCATAACTTGCATCAGCTTCGTTGTACAAAATAACCGGTTTGTCGTCATCATTAGCAGCATTATTTGAAAAGGTTTTGCCCGATGTTAGCTTACCTGCAAGAGTGATGGCAATTTGTGAACCGTCGGTTGCTGAACCTTGAATGATTGTGATTTGTTGCCCTTCTGATGTGATAGTTCCACCAGCTACGTTTTTATCAAAAACTTTATTAGTACCATCAATATCGGCAGATATTGATACAGTTAAAGATTCGCCGGTGTTATCTTTTTTACATCCACTTAAAGCAATAATGGCGACCGCAAAAAATGAAATAATAGCAATTGATCTGTTTTGTAGATTTTTGATCATGATGTAATATGGTTTAGATTTATTAATAATTCACGCGAAGCTAATAAAATCCATCAAATTATTTAACTGGAAACTTATTTTATTAACAACATCTTTCCCTTCTATTATTGATTTAAACAAACTCTGCTTATATCAGTTTCTGAAGTAGATGAACATCCATAAAATAACTTTGGGCAGCGGTTGCTTTTGGTGTACCGAGGCCATTTTCCAAAGCGTCAAAGGCGTACGGTCCGTAATATCGGGCTATATGGGTGGCATTACCGAAAATCCAACCTACATGGAGATCTGCAATGGCAATACCGCCCATGCCGAGGTGGTTGCGGTTGATTATGATGCCGATATTGTTACGCTTAACGAGCTGCTGCTCATCTTCTTCAAAACGCATAATCCTACCAGCTTAAACCGCCAGGGCGGAGATGTGGGCACACAATACCGCTCTGTTATTTTTTACAATAATCAAGAGCAGAAGCAGCAAGCAGAAATCATGATAAAATCTCTTACAGATGAAAACGTATTCGACAAACCCATCCTAACGGAAATAAGCCCTGCATCTGAATTTTACAAAGCAGAAGATCACCATCAAAATTATTACAATGATAATCCGCTAAAGCCCTATTGCGCCGTTGTTATTCAGCCCAAATTGAATAAGTTTGTTAAGGAATTTACAGCTCAAATAAAGCCCGAACTGTTGTAAGGGCGTCAGATTTTTTATGAAAAGACTTACCGGTATCCTATTAGCAGGCACTACGTTGTTTGCAGCCTGCTCTGCCCCAAAACAAGCGCAACAAAGTGTGTCATTAGCTAACAGCGGCAAAGTGTGGGCATCGCTGTGGCAACAGCGCGCTGCAGAGTATAAGGCACTCTGTTTCCAGGCCTACAGCACTGCTAAGTACCGATTAGATGAAGCCTTGAAACAAACCGGGGGCAAGCCGTTGGCGGTAGTTACTGATGTTGATGAGACCTTGCTTGACAACAGCCCGTATGATGCCATGCGTGCCATAAACAATCAGGAATACAGCCAGGAAACCTGGAAAGCATGGACAGATAAAGCCATGGCCGATACGGTACCCGGCGCACCTGCATTTTTTAAATATGCAGCATCAAAAGGCGTAGAGGTATTCTACATCACCAACCGTGATGAGACCGAACGCGAAGGCACTACAAAGAATCTCCAGAAATACGGCTTGCCTTTTACTGATGCAGCACATATCCTTTTAAGACAAGGCATTTCAAGCAAAGAGGCCCGCCGCCAGCAGGTATCAGCCAAATTTAACATAGCCATACTTTGTGGTGATAACCTGCCTGATTTTGATAAATCTTACGACAATAAGCCTGTCGAGGCCGACCGGATGGCGGCAACTGAACAGTTGAAAAAAGAGTTCGGCAACCGTTACATTGTAATACCGAACGTTGCTTACGGCGATTTTGAAAATGCTTTGTTTAAATACAACAACAAGCTAAGCGGTGCGCAAAAGGATTCTGTTATAAAGGCGAATGTTAAGGTGGATAAGCAGTAAAGTCATTATCGCCCCTAACTCACATTGTCGTTTCGAGCGAGCAGAAGGGCAGGGGTGTGTTAAAGGGCGACGAGAAATCTTCTATAAGCGATAAGCAAACGTAAGTATCTCGCACAGAAGATTTCTCCTCGCTCTCGCTCGGTCGAAATGACATAATAGTTTTATCCCTTGACCCAGGTGAAACCAGAAGCCCCGTCAATTGTTGATACTTTTTAAAACGCTCACATACTATGACCATTCTTGAAAACGACCACCTTCGCGTGGCTATCGATGCTAAGGGCGCGCAGCTAAGTTCGCTCATCAATAAACAAACCGGTGTTGAACAAATGTGGCAGGCCGATGCTAATGTGTGGGGTTACCATGCGCCAAACCTGTTCCCAATTGTGGGTGGCCTGTTGAACAACGAGCTGCATGTTGATGGTCAGACCTATAAAATGAACCGCCACGGATTTGCCCGCCAGTCGGAGTTTTTGATTTTGGACGGCGATGAGGAACATGCAGGCTTTTCGCTGCCCTACTCAGAGCATACTTTGGAAGTATACCCTTATAAATTTGATTTCCAGGTTTTATATACGCTGATAGATAACGCACTGCGTATCACTTATAAACTCATTAACCGAGATACGCGGTCTGTTTATTTTTCGGTGGGTGGCCACCCGGCGTTTAATGTCCCGTTCAATAAAGGCGAAACTTATGAAGATTATTACCTGGAATTTGAAACACAGGAAGACTTGCAAAGCCATCTGTTAAACAGTGATGGCCAATTTACCGGCGAGACTACTCCTATTAAATTAACAAATAAAAAATTACAACTCAACCGTGAGCTGTTTGCCAACGATGCCCTGGTCTTTAAAAACTTAAAATCAAGATTAGTGAATATCAAATGCAACAAACACGATCAAAGTTTATCGGTAGAGTTTCCGCACTTTAACTACTTGGGCATATGGTCAAAACCGGGTGCCGATTTTGTATGTATTGAACCATGGTTGGGCTGCGCCGACGCTGCCGATGGGCCTAAGGACATTAAGCAGAAAGAAGCGATACAAAAAGTAGCAGTAGGCCATGTATTTGAGGCTTCTTATTACATCAGCATATAATTTTATTTTTAAAAGGTGTTAAAACATTTTTTTGGCTTTCACACTTATCAGGTTACATATTACTCATTAACATTACAGCTATGAAAACTAAATTCTATCTATTCTCTATCGCTTTGTTGTTAACCGCTTTTACTTTCAGCGCAAATGCAACCACTATCAATACCGAAAAAATGTACAAAGAGGCTGCTGCCAACATGACCAAAGAGCAGCGCGTTGCACGTTGCGAAGAAATTAAGGAGCGCGTTGAAGAAATTAAAGCGATGGACAAATCGCAACTAACCAAAGCTGACAAAAAAGAGTTAAAAGGCGAACTTAAAGAGCTTAAAAAAGAAGCACAAGCCATGGGTGGCGGCGGTATTTACCTATCCGTAGGTGCTATTATCATCATCATTTTGGTTTTGATCCTGATTTTATAATCTCTCAGGATATTACGTTTATTAAGAAGGCATCTGTGGTTTACAGATGCCTTCTTTTGTTAGTAGCTTATCGAGTTTAATTTCTTCAATTCCTCTTTAGCTTTGCCGAACCACTGCCTATTGCTACGTTTTTCAACAGCACTTAAATGTGGTTGTTCATCAAGCATTTCGGTTAGCATTTTTTCAGCATCTTCATACCGCTCCTGTCTTACTAAAAACAAACCATATTGGTAACGTTGCTCAAAGTTAGAATAACGGCCCTTTATACTTTTAAATTCAGCTTCGGCTTGTTCAAGTTGGCCATTTGCTTCTAATGCCATTGCATATACAACATGCGCTTTTGAGCACGCAAATTGCGGTGTCTTATAGATTTTTTGCGCAAGCGGAATAACCTTTTCGTATTCTTCCTGCTGATTATAAGCAACCATCAGTTGTTCAATCACATGCTCGTTCTCCGCAAATGCACCGGTAAGGCTGGCGGTGTAAAGATCAATGGCCTTGTCGGTATAACCGGCAGCCAGATAAGCATCTGCCAGTTGAATACGATTGTTAAAGGTATCTGTAAACTTAAGCTGCTCCTCAAGCTTTTTGATAGCCCCGCCCGGGTTAACTATAGCGCCAACATTAAGTTTGGGAACCGCTACGCGCCTGTTAGACAAGATCTCCTGGTAAATATAGATAGCGCTGCCAATAACGGGCAGTATGATGATTACCCAAAGCCATTTCTGCGTTGTACCACGGTTAAATGAGTGCCATACACAAAAGCCCTGTAACAGAATAGGAAGATAGTACCAGTTATTTCCGAACGTTAGCATTTAGATATTGATAAGGTATACTTCAAAAATAAATAAACGCCGCATAATTACCTAATACTTAGTTCTTAGGCAATTCATTTAATACCGGATGATCAATGGTCGAGATCTCTTTGTGGCCACTGCTCAGTTCATCAAAAACCACTACTTCGTTGGTACCTTTCTTTAACCAAGCGGCAGGCACAAACAGTGTTTGCTGCGGACCAATGTTCCAGTACTTGCCCAGCTTATGGCCGTTTACAAAAGCGACGCCTTTGCCAAAGCTGTGCATATCTAAATATGTATCTATTACGCCTCTTAATGAAAAGGTGGCACGGTATAAGGCAGGTTGTTGCTCTCCATCATTTTGGGCGGGCAGATATTTAAATCCGGCAGGCGTGGTCAGCGGAAACTTATACATTTTCCATCCCAGCAGTTCCTGCCCGGCAAGGGTAACTTTTTCAGTAATGCCTTTGCGGTTATCAATTAGATACGGGCCATAGTTGATGCGGCCGTTGTTCTCTACTAATATATCCAGCATGCTGTTAGCGGTTACACCGCTAAGCTGTAACGAGTCCTGTCCTAACCGGCGATCAAGTACAGCCACGCGTTTACCGTTCAGATAGACTGTAGCATAATCGCGCAGTTCTTTTATTTTAAGCAGGCCGTTTGCGGCATTGGCTAATGTTGTACGATAAAGCACCAGGCCATACCCCTGGTCAAGGTCTTCAAAACTGAGCGGGTGCTCACTTTCGGTTGGTAAACCCAGGTTATTAAACAAGTTGGCTACGCCGGTAACTTTGGTAACTTCTAAAGCATAGGTACGACGGCGTTTCTGCGGAATTTCGGGCAAGGTTTGCCCGGCTGGCAAGTGTTTGGCTATTACCTCGCGCAGTTTGTAAAATTTCGGTGTAGGGTCGCCTGCCTCATTCAACGGAGCATCGTAATCATAACTTGATGTTTGAGGTGCATAAGGCTCGGTTCTGCTCATGTTGGCACCGTTCATAAAATCGCGCGTAGTGCCGCCATGGAACATGTACATGTTAATAGAGATGCCTGCCGATAATATCTCATCCAGCTTCTTGGCATCGCTATCAGCATTGGTGGTATTATGTGCTTTACCCCAGCTATCAAACCAGCCCGGGTACCACTCGGCTATGTAATAAGGCCCTTTACCGTTGTGGTATTTATTGATCAGTTCCTTTACCTTGGCAGGGTTATCCTCTCCGTTAACGGCTGGTAAAAATCCAGGCAGATAACCGGCGGGCATCTGGCTTGGGCCATCGCAGGTGAACAGCACGCCATCAAATCCGGCATCCCTAAATATCTTCTCGTTTTGGGCAAGGTATTCTTTATCGTTACTGAACGAACCGTACTCGTTCTCTATCTGAACCATCAATATGTTGCCGCCGTGGTTTACCTGCAGTGGCGCCAATTGTTTGCCAACTTCCATCATGTAAGCACGGTAGGCGTTGATAAACGCAGGCTCCTTGCTGCGTACCTTCATATTACGGTCTTTAAGCAACCACCATGGGTAGCCGCCAAATTCCCACTCGGCGCAAGCATACGGGCTTGGACGCATCACCACCCACATTCCTTCCTCTTTACAAATACGTACAAACTCGGCTACATCATTGTTACCCGTAAACTCGTACTGGCCTTGCACCGGCTCGTGCGCGTTCCAGAACACATAGGTACCAATGGTGTTTAGACCCATTGCTTTTGCCATCTTGATGCGCTCGCGCCAATACTCGCGGGGGATGCGCTCATAGTGCATCTCGCCGGATATCATTTGAAGGGGCTTGCCATCCAACAAAAAATCAGTATCGCCAAGGGCAAAAGTATGGGTTTCAGATTGTGCTATAGCGATAGTATTGCCTGCCAATGCAAGCAGGCAATACATAAGTATACGTTTTAACATAAAAAGAATTTCGGTTTAAAACAGGCCTAACTGACCGCCGTCTTTATCCTTTATATCAACATCATCCGGATTGGTTATTTCCAGGTCGATCTTTTTCTTCGGCGTTTCGGCAGGTGTTGTTGTAGGCTCAGTTGGTTCCTTTTCAATAACGGGATTTGCAGGTTCAGATTGTGAGGCAGCAGGCGCGGCATCCGTTACTGTCTTATCCTCAGGGGTAATAACAATTTCAGTATCTTCAACAGAATCAGGTGCCGGGTCCGGTACGTCTTCCTCGTCATCATGTTCGGCTATCAAATCAACAGTTTTTACCTGATGTACTGATAAGCGGTTACCCATTGCCTTCATACCTTTTACATCTATCAGATCAGTCAAATTTAATTCAACAGTTTCTTCTATCGAAGTTTTACCTTTCAGTTGGTCTACCTTAACAACAGGTTGTGATGCGCCCGAGATCAGTACCAGTTTAGAGCCTGCTTCCTCGCTAATGATGCTGACTTGCTTACCAATAGCGATATTCTCGAACACAAAGCGTTTCACCATGTAGTTTTTCGATTTTCCTTCGTAATGCACTACCGCAAATACTTTGGCAGGATCATACTTTTCAATAAGGATCATCTTATCATCAAAGTGGTTATTGAGGTCGAAACTTGTCAATTCGTAAACACCGTTTGGCAACACAGTAAGGATGCGGTCGTCGCCATCAAACTCACCCAGGTACTTGCCGCGGCTATCAGCATTGAGGCGTTTCAGGATCTCGTCATACCAGATCTTGCGGCCGGCCAGGGTTGATACCCCTTTGCTCTTCAGCAATACTTTTTTGATAGGATACTTGGTAACAATGTTCCCCATTGATCCACGGCCTTTAATGGCAATGTTCGCAAAGTCCTCATCAAACTGCAGTTTTTTAAGCTTAGAGTGAGGTTTCAGCTGGATATTCACCACTTCGGCCTCGCCATTAGGATTGGCGGTAAAATACAGTGCTTTTGAGCCTTTGGTACCTTTGGTCAAATCGTACTCTTTATCGCGGGTGATACCAGTAACCGAGAAACGTTTGATGTAGGCAATACCGCTTTCACCATCCTTATAGATCATGTT
>JAESTD010000262.1 GCA_016763755.1 Mucilaginibacter sp. | reverse complement strand
CCGATACTTTCCAACTTAATATATCCTCGACCATAAAAAGCCCAAATGTGATGTGATCCACAAACTATCCTCATTTATGATGGTTATCTATTTAAAAGCCAAATGGTTTCAGCCAATATTAACCGCTCCGGGCCGCATCTCTTTAGCAGCGCACCAGGGAAAGAACTTCAAATCACTGTTATCTTACCTGTAAAAAACGAAGAAGAAGGATTGATCCGGACCCTTGAGGCTTTGCGGTTGCAACTTGATAATTTCAATCAACCGCTCAATTTGGATGTTTATGAAATACTCTTGCTGGCTAACAATTGTACCGATGAAAGCGCCCTTCTGGCGAGAACCTATCAATCAGCCTTTCCTGAATTCCGCCTGCATGTTGTGGAGATTCAACTGGAGCGCAAAGAAGCCCATATCGGTACTGTAAGACGGATATTAATGGATGAAGCTTTCGACCGCTTAAATAGTGTCGGACGCCCCAGGGGGATCATTGTTCCGACAGATGGTGACAGCGAAGTAGACCCGCACTGGTTACATTACATCATGGAAGAAATGAATAAAGGAAATGATGTCGTGGGTGGAAGGATATTGCCCAGGGAAACCCCTGCCTTATCAAAAATACATCACTTGCGGGACGTAAGTTACCGGTTTCACCTGAGTCGACTGGAATCTATGCTCGATCCCTGCGGTTCAGATCCCTGGCCGAGACACTTTCAATGTTATGGCCCAAGCCTGGCAGTAACCTGTGAAATTTATGAAAAAGCCGGCCGCATCCCGGCCATACCTTACCTGGAAGACGAGGAATTCAGAAAAGCACTATATCGCATCGATGCCAAAGTCAGAAAGTCTCCGAAAGTGAAGGTTTATACTTCATCCCGATTGGTCGGAAAAGTTGAATTCGGCTTTTCGGTATAGCTGCAGCAATGGGGCGAGATGACGCTTGCCAATCAGCAACAGCAAGTCGAACCTCTTACAGCGCTCATCCCAAAGATCCGGCTCAAAAATGATTTGCGACAACTATGGAGCCAAAAACGGAATTTCTCAGATCCGGTGAAGCGGCTGGAACCGATCAGCCTTGGGCTGCTGCTGGACGCGCATTGGTTGGCTGAACAGTTCGTGGCCTGCAGATACTTTGGAGAACTGTGGGAACGTATTGAGTTTGCGCTTAACGAGGGAAGGTGGCGAAAAGCGCACCTGCTTCAGCCCATATCGGAAGTGATCGGGCATTTCCGGACTTATTTCTCTGCCAATCAAATAGCATCGTGAATGATGTTTCCGTCATCATTATCGTAAAGGGCAGGCGGATCGCGCTTTTGAACACGCTCAGCGGGCTCGAAAGGGGACATGAGCTTCCCGCCGAAGTGGTCTTGGTGCACATGAACGAAACACCTTGCACGCTGCCCGAATATTCTTTTCCCTGCAGCAGACATCGTTTGGAGACACAGCATCCGATCCCACTTGCTGCTGGCAGGAATAAAGGCCGTTCACTTGCAAAGCATCAAAGACTTATCTTCCTTGACGTTGACTGTATTCCATGTCCGTCACTAATTGCCAGTTATGGGGCTGCCTGGGATGACAACGCTTTGCTGTCAGGCCAGATACGGTATCTTTCCAAAACGGCGCCAACGAAAGAAAATTTTCCTGGATCATTGGAAGCGCTCAGCGTCGCGGATCCGATAAGGTCCGGAATTGAATCGCTTCCCTACGAATTATTCTGGTCGCTGAACTTCGGGTGTAGTCAAAAGGTTTTTGATACGATCGGCGGGTTCGATGAGAACTTCACCGGTTACGGCGCGGAAGATACGGACTTCGCATTCCGGGCCCGGGAGAAAGGTATCCCGATCCGGAACGTCGGGGCGAAGGCCTATCACCAGCACCATAAGAGCTATTCGCCTCCAATAAACCATATATCGGACATCGTTGTTAATGCCCGTCGCTTTTATGAAAAGTGGAAAACCTGGCCAATGGAAGGCTGGTTGCATACCTTTACGGCAATGGGATTGATCAAATGGGAAGATAATTTGATTGAATTGTTGCGGTTCCCGACAAAGGAAGAAATGAACTGCAGTTTAAAGCGTTAAACCATTTTCCGGGAAAAGTATCGCGCCGAGTTTTTCAATTTCGACGTTAATGCCGCTGAGGGCCTGCGGATTGATCATGCCCTGCCATTCCGTTTGATCGGTCAATGCTATGTTCAATAAGCTATGCCAATCCGTTTTTAATATATTTTCAGGCAGCACTATTTTTACGTTATACCGATCGGATAAACTTTTGGCTTTAAGCAGCTGTTCGCCAAAAGGTCTGTTTTCTGGAATACATATGAATGGCAGATTAAGATCAGCAACTTCCATAACGGTATTGTGCCCGGCATTCCCGATAATTAACGATGAAGTTATTAATACATCAGCAGGGTCATTCAGATCGCCGCAAAAGGTTATGTTTGAGGGTAGATCGTCCGTCATTTTACCCTGTCCGCCGATACTATAAAAATGAAAGTCGGGGCAGTTCCCGGCTAAATGTTTGATAAAATCGATCGTTATACTGGTTCCTCCTTTACCGGTCATCACCGCCACATGACGTGATCGCTTCGAGGTTTTAGATAACACTTTGCCGGTGTACCTCGAAAACCCACCTGAAAAAAATGTTTTCGCGTCTACCCATGCAGGACCATAACCCTGCAACCCGCGCGCATATGGAGCGATCAGCAGACACGCGCTTTGGTAAGCTGCAAGATGTGCGGGGTCATTGCGGTAACCATGCTGGCGCATAATGAACGTTGGTACGCTGCAAAGTCTTGCAAGTAAAGCCACTTCTACCGAGACATCGACAACCAGTAGTAGCGGGAATGCTGAACTGAAAAATTTTGTCATGATCCGGTTACGCTCCCGTATGCCTGCAACGTTCAAGGGGGCGTAGTGAAACGTATCGACCGCATGTCCGGACCGGAAGTATCGATCTTTATCCCCTTTGACGTCCAAAGGCAGATGAACGCAGGTGATATGCGCAGGGATCAGCTGCCGATATGCCCGAAGTCCGCTCCCCAGGAAAGTAACGGGCATCGTCAGTTCTGACGCGATGGCCAGGGCACGCATAATATGTCCTGAGCCATGATGATGTATATAAAAAGCGATCTGAAAACCCATATTATTGTTTCATCAACACATCCAAGCGATAATCAGCCGTGCGGTTGTGACGGGTTGCTGACCATGTTTTTTCTTCGAGAAATACCTCGTGGACCTGATCGCCGGTCAGCGGGTAGTCCGCAACATAATGTGTCCAGTGCACCAACATCAAAGTTCCTCCCGGTTGAAGACTTTCCGCAATTTGCTGCCTGGCCACAAGCAGGTCTTTCATTGACAAGTAATAGCCAACCTCGCTCATGAGGATCAGGTCATAATGATCCTTCGGTAGCGGGCCCGGAATCCCGCGCAACTCAAAACAAACCTGGGGATATTCTTTTAGCCTTTCCCGGGCCACCTGCAAAGCGACTTCACTTATATCAATGGCTAAAAGCGATTTGCAACGGCTCTGCAGTTTGTTGGTCAGCACGCCTATTGAGCAGCCTATTTCCAGGCCTCGCCCATATCGCTCCCGGGACAAATGAGCGATAGTATCTTCGTATTTCCGCTGTTCGTAAGCACTCGTCTCAAATCCCCATGGGTCTCGATTACTTTTATAAAGCTGCTGGAAATACGCTGCAGGCAACGTTCTTTCCTTTTTTAGGACACTACGCTGCATAAAATACTCTTTCCCTGTTAAGAAACCGTCTATCATGTTTTCTGAAAGCATAAAACCGGTAGGGTCGTCGCTGATAAGCTTGGTTACTTGCGAGACATGGGCAGAAATTGCAGCTTTTTTCCTTTCGATGTATTTTGATATCTCTAGGTAGAGCAATTCGCCGTTTCCGGGATCAGGGATATCCGCCGGTTGTGCTAAGTGATACAGCCAGATCGGATATTCCCAAACGGTGATACCGTTGTTATCCACATCTGCCAGTGCTGCATTCAACATTTGCCAGGTAGCCCGGTGATCGCAGTGCGGGTCCAGTTCATATGGTACCAGGCACAATTGCGGGTTAACTTTCTCAATTATTGAACTGATCTGTTCTTTAAAAGCTGAAAATCCGGGCATATCCGGATACGGCAATCCGGAATCTCTCCCATTCAGGAAGTAAATATCATTTTTTTCAACGCCTAAGATCGAAAGTGCGAGAATGATCTCTTTTTTGCGGAGTTCGACACGCAGATTTTCCGGGAACCTGATCGAATTCGGATGGGACTGACTGCCATCCGTGGTTACGACAATGGTCACCTGGCTACCCTGTTCGCGAAGCAGCGCGATCAGCCCGCCGCAGCCCAGCGATTCGTCATCGGGATGTGGGGCAAGGACTAGGCAACTGCGCACATTTTGCAGAAATCCCTTATTGACCGGGACGGCCGCTTGCTCAAAAGATGATTTGTTGAATGGGTTAGTCATTTGTCTGATTTAGATTGTTGATAAAGTAATCTGCAACGGCAATGCGCGTCGCATCGGGCGCTGGCTGCCGGAGATAAAAGGTAAGATCGCGGTGCAGCCGCTCCAAGGGGGAGGAGGCCATTAGTCCCCGCGCGCCGACACAACGGTTACTTTCGTTCATCACGCTGATACCGATTTCTTCAATAACGGTCCTGGTCATGTTAGCAAAAGCGATCAGTTCGCTGCTACGACCGGGCAGCGAAACCCATTCATCGAAGTGCCGGCCGGCCTGTTTGAGCCAAAGCTCCCCCGTCACAATCTGGGTGAGGATCGCAGCCAGGCGTATTTTTTGAATCGGATCGTCTGTTCTGCCCAGGGAGGCCAGATAGTCGAGTGTATTACCGGCAATTGCAGCGGCGCCTCCCAATTGTACGGCTGCAAAACGAATTGCACCTCCGTTGAAATGCGGTTGCCGCAAATAGTCTCCCGGCATACCCAAAAGTTCACGCTGCTGTACTTTATACCCGGAAAAATCCGTCGTAAAGCTCCCTGATGCGCGCATGCCCAATGTTTTCCAGGAATTGCGGTCAATACGGTCATCACTGATCTTAGCCATATCCAGGATCATCATTTGCCATCCTTTTCTTTCGGGCAGATCTATATTTCCGGTAACCAGCGCATGGGTGATGATGGCTACGCCCGAACAAAAAGTTTTAGCGCCCTCGAGCACAAGCCCTCCTTCAACGCCGAGATACGTTAACCCATGCTGATTTTGAGTATTCCATACGCCAAAGATCGCTGCGTCTTCCCTCACTGCCCGGTACCACTCTTTTTTTTGCGCTTCATCCGCATAGAGATGGACCAGGTATAAGGCATTCACATGACCCTCGTATATCCGGCCGACAGACAAATTGGCCTGTCCGACCAGTTTGAAAAGATGCAAAAGACTGGCCGTATCCGGCTTCTCAAAGTCTAAAGCTTCTCCGGGTAAAGTGACCTGCATTACACCGCTGGCGGCGAGCCATTCGAATTCCTCAACAGGAGCAGTTTGCGGATCATCAATCTTCGCAGCATTTGAGCGTATCTTTTCCAGGCAATCGCGGAGGCCGCAAAAACCAGCATTTTCAAAATAATTATCCGTAACAGGTGAGGTCGTCATAAAAAGCAGTTAACTGGCTTGCTTTGATCTGGAAGAAAGCAGATTTAAAAAGTGCAGTTCGTAAGCATCAAGCATTTTTTCGATGTTTAAATGTTCTTCGGCATATGAGCGTATACCCTTTCGGTCTAACGAGGCTGCGCGTCCTATTGCTTCTGCCAAGGCTTCAATATCGCCTGGCGCGACGAGCACGCCGCAATCCGCTCCCATTACTTCCGGTAAGGCGCCGGTTGCAAATCCGGCTACCGGTGTCCCGCATGCGAGCGCTTCGGCGACTACCAGGCCGAAGGGTTCCTGCCATACCGGTGTGATCAGACAGACTTTTGCCCCGCCGATAAGCGCGTTAAGTTCCCTATGCCCGCAAAGCCCGAGCATTTGAACATTGCTATCCAGCAAGGGCTCGATTTTCTCTTTGTAATACCGCCGGTCAGCAATACCGCCGGCAACTTTCAGCATGATGCCCGCTTTCCGGGCAGCTTTTATAGCCAAGTCTAACCCTTTATCAGGATGAATTCTGCCGAACCAAACAGCATAGTTCTCCTGATTCCCGGCTTCATGGTATGACCAGGCGTTGAGGTCGATCCCGTTCAGAACGTAGCTGCAGTCTTCTAAATATTCATTCCAGTTGAGCGCATTCGACCGGGAAACAGTGATGTATTCAATACAGGGATGTCTCCGTTCAGCCCTGATCGCATTTTGTAGTTCGTAAAACGGGGGCGTATGCAGCACAGTCACCATGGGAGTTTGAACAAGATTAGCCATGGTGATCGGAACGTAATGCAAACTGTTATTGAAAATGATGTCCAGGTTCAGTTCGTCGATGCCACTCATCAGGCCGTAGTACGCGTGGTGTTCAGCGATGTATTCCGAACTCATATCGGGCTGCTTCAACCGGTTGCCGGTTCTGCTGTCGTAGTTACAGTCATTTAAGATCGGGTGTAATGTACCTCCTGCATCCGAAGCTGAACTGGCAAACAGCATAACTTCGTGTCCTTTCTCAGTCAAACGCCTGGATATTTCGTAAGTGAAGGCTTCCAGACCACCCGCGAATGGCTTCCTGATCGGGTGTTTGAGATGTGCGATGATGCCGATTTTCATTTTGTTGCCTGCAATCGTCATCTATGAAGCAGATGATAAGCAGTCTCTCTGCAACAGCTACCGGTAGCACTTGTTTGGTATAAGTTAGAGACGATCAAATCAAAGGGATTTTTTCATGCCAGGACCCGGAGCAAAGAACGGCATCCAAAAATATTTTAGCAAGTGACGAGCTACGGGGCTACTGCTTTTAGAAACCGCAATATCGCATAGGTAGACAATTGCCCGCCCGGGCCGTTAATATTATAATCGAAACCGTGCGTGGCCCAGGGCAGCCTGAGCCAGTAATGCGGAACGTCTGCCTGCCTGAGTTTTTCATTCAAACGCCGGCTATGTTCGTAAGCGACCAGCACGTCATTTGCACCGTGCAGGATCAGGGTCGGCGCTGACGTTTTGTCCACAAAGAGTATGGGTGAACTTGCTGCATATTTATGCGGCATCCGCGGGTATGGACCGCCAAGGTAGTTAGCCATGACTTTCCGTGAATTCATAATAAGCGGACTGGAGGGTACCGAATACCCCCATACCATATCGGCCGGCCCGTAGAAATCTATCACACCCGCAATTCGCTGCTCTTTCAACGTATAGGCAGCCAGTAAAGCGACCTGGGCGCCGGCCGAGCGGCCAAGCAAGACAAATTTGTTTGTGTCAACGGAAAGCGCTGCCGCGTGCCGCGTTAAAAAGTTAAGGGCGTTTTTAACATCCTCTACAGGCTTGGGGCTCTTCCACTTCGGCGCCATGCGATAATTGACAGATGCGACGTTGTAGCCTTCCCGGGCAAGCAGGCTGTTGAGTTCAGGCAACTGCTTACTGTCCCCTCCGCTCCATGATCCGCCGTGTATAACGATAACGCATGGCCTTCTGTCCCTCATCTTACTTTGATAGAAGTCCAGGGTTAAGGCAGTATCCGCGTATTTAACATAGGACAGTGTTCGATGCTTAACTTTTGGCGCCGCCGCGAAGAGCTTTGATAATTGGAAGGGTTTGGCATCAGCTCCATTTATGTCTGATGGGAAGACTTTGTTCATATCCTGTTTGAGCGAACCGGCCTCCGCAAACGCCCTGATCAGCGGGGAAAGGAAAAGCAGAAAAGCGATACCGGAGAGGATACTGACCGGTAACCGGTATCTGCCGCGTTTCAAACTAAAAAAAAGAAGCGCAAAGGATAGCAAAACAAAAACCCAACAAAATTCAGTTACCATGATAGCCAGCAGCCAAAGGTGAAATTCAGGTGCGGGCAGGACCGTTAATAATGCGGTCAGCGTTAACAATATAGCAAGGAGCAGTTTGATCATGTGCGGTATCATCAATTTGGCTGCCGCAATATACAGAAGAACATCACCAGGTGGCGGATATGCGAAATTATCTTCACAATGATCGGGGGATCCCCGGTTATTTAAGTAAATGCGCTAGTACAAAGCTGGCAGTCAAATATCCTGACATCCAGATAACACTATTATTTATTAATTAAGTTACCTTTGTACCGCAAAGATCACCGCTTCCTTCTCCCGCAAGCATCAGTCATATACTGCAATTTCTTCGAGAATCATCCCGCTTCATGCGCATTCTAAGGCACAGGGTCTTCAGCATTTCACTTAAATATTTTATAAATGAGGCAACTTAAAATCAGTGAGTCGATCACCAATCGTGAGACCGCATCGTTGAATCAGTATTTGTCAGATATCGCAAAGATCCCGATGGTCACACCGCAAGAGGAAGTGATCCTGACGCAAAAAATAAGGGAAGGCGACCAGGCTGCCTTAGAAAGGCTGACCACTGCCAATCTGAGGTTCGTCGTTTCCGTAGCTAAACAATACCAAAGTTCAGGACTCACCCTTGGTGACCTGATCAATGAAGGCAATTTGGGGCTTGTGAAAGCGGCAAAACGTTTCGACGAAACGAAAGGCTTTAAATTTATTTCTTATGCAGTTTGGTGGATACGCCAATCCATCTTATCGGCCATCAACGAACAATCACGAATGGTGCGGCTTCCGTCGAATAAGGTCGGGGATATCTCGAAGATCGCCAAAGCGGCTTCACAATTGGAGCAAAAATTTGAACGCGTGCCCACACCGGAAGAACTGGCGGAAAGCCTTGAGGTCACGACAGATAAGGTAACTGACGTACTGGGGCATTCGGGCAGACATATCTCTTACGATTCACCGTTCTCAAGTGATGAGGATAATACCTTATTAGATGTGTTGAAAAGCGAAGATCCCGGTACGGATACCGGTTTAATGAAAGAATCTCTAGCTATTGAAGTATCCAACTGCATAAGTGTCCTGGGTGAAAAAGAGCAGGATATCCTCACCCTGTTTTTCGGCCTTGGCGAGCATCAGGCACAAAGCCTGGAAGAGATAGGTGCTAAATACCACCTTACCCGGGAAAGAGTGCGGCAGATCAAAGACAAAGCGTTGTTACGTTTACGCCAAAATTCAAAAGCGGGCGCTTTAAAAGCCTATTTGAATTAATAAAATGCATTTGCCGGACAACCGGAACGGATCGTGTTTCCTGAAAGTTTACCATGAAAATCACCTGCTCAAACAATCAAACTGTTTAGCGGAAGGAAATGCTTATCCGGCGTCCTTTGTATTAAACTGCAGAAAATCTTTACTGGCATCACCGCATAGCATTTGCGCGGAATGAGCCGGAACCAGTAACCATTATCGGCGACACCTTGGAAACCGATATCACCGGCGGATTTTATATGGGGTTCAAAACGATCCTCGTCCTTTCCGGGATTGCAGACGAGGAGGAACTGATCAAATACGGCTACGGCCCCAACCTGGTCGTTGAGGCCGTAGATAAGATCGAATTTCCATTAACATGGTGGGATAGCGGCCGAACTTATCCGAAAAGAGCCTGGTCTTCCGTATCGTACGTTTTCCCGTGGGCGCTTTCGGTGGACCAGAATGGGCAGTTCGCGGTTCATCCTTTCCAACTCAGTCATTGGACGCTAAAGATGGCTTACCAAACCAACTACCATCTTAAGCGATTTTTAAATTGATTCCCTCGAAAGTCAATATCCCTTCCCGTATGGTTTGACCGATCGCTTCCGAAAGCTGCTGCCGCATTTCATCCGTCACCCGGGAGAAACCCAATATTTTTGCGACCAGCGGAATCGCTTCCGGTTCGGTGATCGCAATCGCGCTGCCTACGACCTGCCGTATCGCCTCGTAGATCTCTTCAGGCGCGATCAAGGCTAACTTCCGGTATGCCGCCGGCAACTTACTCCGGTCTCGTATCACAGCCGCCTGCATTTCCGGGCTCCATAAAAAGTCACCGCGGACCAGCACTTTGCGCTCATCTTTTGCCTGCTCCAAAGCCTGGGTCAGCGTATAGCGGATCCGGGACCCTACTTTGGCAATTCCCGCGGCATCCGTGATCCGTTTGGCCATATCGTCAAAATGCACGGGGCTTTCCACCTGTACCACTTCGCTTATCCAGCTGACCAGCTCCGCAAAAGTATAGAGCTGGAACGCTTCCCGGATGTGTTCGATATGGATATCAGCCAGCTGGTATTCAGGTGTAGGGACCTGGCTTTCTTCAATCGATTCGCGTCTAACTTCCTGCTGCCAGGCTTCGTTTTCTTTATCGATCGTTATGGTAATCTGCTTCGCCTGTTCGACAGCAGCCAATAACCTGGCCAATTCACGGGCAGGGTTACGGTACCAATCGGCACTCCAGACCTGGTACAAGTTCCAGCCGAAAAGTTCCAGGACCTGCGCACGCAGCCGGTCACGGTCCGTAGCGGACGCTGCAGCATCATATGCTTTGCCATCGCATAGCAGACCGATGATATACCGCCCCGGGTTTTCCGGATCGACGATCGCCAGATCTAAGTAAAAGCCGGGCGAACCGACCTTGCTGCGGACGATATACCCTGCCTTGATGAGCTGTCTTGCGACTTCTTCCTCGAAGGGCCTGATCTCATTGGAGATGATGGCATCAGGCTGATCAAATTTGGCGTATTGCGCAAAATAAAGAAAGCTTTTTAGCGACCGGATACCAAATCGCGCCGATTCGCTTACTTTGATATCTTCCGAAGTAATATTGGTAAATACCTCGCAGCGCATTTTTGCACGCGTGATCAATACATTCAACCGGCGCTCGCCCCCTTCATTATTCAAGGGACCAAAA
This sequence comes from Mucilaginibacter sp., assembly GCA_016763755.1. Taxonomy (GTDB): domain Bacteria; phylum Bacteroidota; class Bacteroidia; order Sphingobacteriales; family Sphingobacteriaceae; genus Mucilaginibacter. Next base: position 741 of record JAESTD010000262.1, on the reverse strand, counting down.
TTCATGGGCACCTTACCATCTTCCGTTCGGCCATAACCAATGCTGATCATGATCACATCACGCTCATCGCCCTGGACATTTTCCAGGTTCTTGATAAAAAATGGTTCTTCCGGCTTTCCGTTAAAAAAGGTTTCTGTGGCCGGGCTGGCCTTACGCTCTATTTCCAGCGCGGCCTGTATGGCCTGGGCCTGGGCAGTACTAAAGGCGACCACGCCAAGACTCTGCGCCGGGTAATGGATCGCGTGTGCGATAACAGCCTTTGCGACAATCTGCGCTTCCAGCGGGTTGGTCCTCGTTTTGCCCCGGTCATATATGGCATCCGGCAAATGATGAAAACGTAAACCCAAATTCTCCCTTGAACCCGGGCTGGGGAAGATCACTAATTTATCTTCATAAAACTCATGATTGGACAAGGTGATCAGCGATTCATGCCGGCTGCGGTAATGCCATTTCAACATCCGCGTCGGCGCACCCTGCCCGTCGCACATCCCTAAGATGCTTTGCATATCTGCGGTTACATTTTCTTCTTCTTCAATATCTGTGTTCAGCTTGTCAAAAAAACTGGTTGGCGGTAATTGCCGGGTATCCCCGACGACGATCAGTTGCTTCCCGCGCGCGATCGCACCGATCGCATCCACCGGCCTTACCTGGCTGGCCTCATCAAATATAACCAGGTCAAAATCGATGGCCCCGGGAGGCAAATAGTTGGCGATGGACATTGGACTCATCATCCATACGGGT